>NZ_BAAALD010000008.1:0-138508 GCF_039528095.1 Kitasatospora arboriphila | reverse complement strand
GCGCGCCCCCCCGGGCCGGGGGGCTGTTGCCCTCGGGGGGGCCGGGGCACACCGGCGCCGCCCGCCGGGGCTCACCGGAGACCCTCGGCGGCCCCGGCTGCCAGCACGCCGGTCGCCGCGGCGGCGGTCAGCAGCCAGGCGGCGCCGGTCTGCCACGGCCCCCACGAGGACAACAGCCCCGCGGCCAGGGCGTGCGCGCACCCGTACCCGGCCGCGAGCGTCGCCGCGCCGCGGTCGCCCCGGGCGTACCGGCCCGAGGCGAACAGCGCGAGGCCGGCCGGCAGCAGGAAGGTCAGGCCGCAGAACAGCGCGGGCCCGGTCTCGATCATGCGGACGAACTGCTCCTCGCCGTCCGGGTACCCGGAGGCGTCGCGGGGTGCGGCGAACGGCTGCAGCACCAGGGCCGCGTACGCCGCGGTGCCGAGCGCGGCGGTGAACCAGAGCACCGAGGAGGCGGTCAGCAGCCACCAGGCGGTCAGGCTCGCGGGACGGGGGCGGGCGGGGCTCTCCATGGCGGTGACGCTACGGCCGCTGCGGCAGGCGCCGCCTGAGTACGCGTGCTCAACAACGTGTCAGCTGGTGGAAACCCGCTCGTTACGTCAGAAGACCTGACAGCTACGCGCGTTGACCCTAGGCTTCACTGGTCATGCCACCATGGCCCCGGCCCCCGCCGGGCCCCAGACGGTACGGGGTACCCTCATGTCCACATCCGGTCAGACCGGCAGATACCGCCGTACGGCGCTCGCCGCAGCCGCGGCCGCGGGCCTGCTCGGCACGCTGCTCGTGCCGAGCGTCGCCGAGGCGCACGGCCACCACAAGCCGAAGGTCGAGGACCTCCAGCTCCTCGCCATCAACGACTTCCACGGCAACCTCGAGCCCCCGGCCGGCTCCTCCGGCACCGTCAAGGAGGTCGACCCGGCGACCGGCCAGGTGGTCTCCACCCCGGCCGGCGGTATCGAGTACCTTGCCACCGCACTGCGCGACGCCCGCAAGGGCCACCGCAACACCCTGACCGTCGCCGCCGGTGACATCGTCGGCGCGAGCCCGCTGCTGTCGGGCCTGTTCCACGACGAGCCGACCATCGAGGCGATGAACGAGCTCGGCCTCGACGTCACCAGCGTGGGCAACCACGAGTTCGACGAGGGTTCCAAGGAACTGCTGCGCCTGCAGGACGGCGGCTGCCACCCGACCGACGGCTGCTACACCAAGGGCCGCAAGTTCAAGGGCGCCGACTTCCAGTACCTGGCGGCCAACGTCACCAACGAGAAGACCGGCCGCCCGCTCCTCGACCCGTACTGGATCGCCGACGTGCACGGCGAGAAGGTCGGCTTCATCGGCGTCACCCTGGAGGGCACGCCGAACATCGTCACCGCCGCCGGCGTCAAGGGCCTCAAGTTCGGCGACGAGGTCGAGACGATCAACAAGTACACGGCCGTGCTGAAGCGCAAGGGCGTGAACGCGATCGTCGCCCTGATCCACGAGGGCGGCTACCCGGCCTCCACCACGTACAACTACGACTGCGGCGCGGGCGGCTCCGGCGTCTCCGGCCCGATCGTCGACATCGCGAAGAACATCGACCCCGCGGTCGGCGCGATCGTCACCGGCCACACCCACAACGCGTACGCCTGCGCCATCCCGGACAAGAACGGCGTGCCGCGCTCGGTCACCAGCGCCGCCTCCTTCGGCCGCCTGTACACCGAGATCAACCTGCAGATCGACAAGCGCACGGGTGCCATCGTCCGCCCGTCGGTCACCGCCGCCAACCACGTGGTGCGCCGCACCGTGGCCAAGGCGCCGGACATGACCAAGCTGATCGACACCTACAACAAGCTGGCCGCGCCGATCGCCAACCGCCCGGTCGGCTACATCTCCGCGGACATCAACGGGCGCGGCTCCGCCGACCTCGAGAAGCCGCTCGGCGACGTCATCGCCGACGCCCAGCTGGCCGGCACGGCACCCGCCGACAAGGGCGGCGCGCAGATCGCCTTCATGAACCCCGGCGGCATCCGCTCGGACCTGGTCTACAAGGCCTCCGCGGCCGAGGGCGACGGCGTGGTGACCTACGGCGAGGCGTTCACCGTCCAGCCGTTCACCAACATGATGCAGGTCAAGACGCTCACCGGCGCCAAGGTCGTCGAGCTGCTGCAGCAGCAGGTCAGCGGCCTGAACGACGCCGCGCCGAAGATCCTCCAGGTCTCCAAGGGCCTCACCTACACCCTGGACATGACCAAGACCGGCGCCGCCCGGGTGGTCGTCTCCTCGATCAAGCTCAACGGCACCGCGATCGACCCCGCCGCGTCCTACCGGGTCGCCGCGAACGAGTTCCTGGCGGGCGGCGGTGACGGCTTCCCGGCCTTCACCTCCGGCACCAACACCCTGGTCGGCCCGTCCGACCTGGACCTGTTCAACGCCTACCTGGGCGCGAACAGCTCCGCCGCCAAGCCGCTGGCCCCGCCGGCCCGCGACCGGATCTCCCTGGTCGGCGACGGCACCGACAAGGACTGACGCAGCACCGGCACGAGCCGCGGAGGGCGGGGCACCTGAGGGGGTGCCCCGCCCTCCGCCCGTCCGCGTCCCGCGCCCGCTACTGAGGAGGGGTCGGCTGCCCGGGCAACTGCAGGGTCGCCAGCGCACCCGGGCCGCCGTCCGCGGCGGGGCCGAGCGTCACCTCTCCCCCGGTGTCCCGGACGGTCTGCGCCACGATCGACAGCCCCAGGCCCGACCCGGGCAGCTGCCGCGAGGACGGCGAGCGCCAGAACCGGTCGAAGACGTACGGCAGCTCGTCCTGCGGGATGCCCGGCCCGTGGTCCCGGACGGTCAGTCGGCCGCCCGTCAGCGCCACGTCCACGGTGCCGCCCGGCGGGCTGTACTTCACCGCGTTGTCCAGCAGGTTGATCACCGCCCGCTCCAGCGCCGCCGCGTCCCCGTGCACGTACCAGGGGTGCACCGACACGTCGAAGGCCAGCCCCGGTCCGCGCAGCCGGGCGCGCTCCACCGCGCGCCCGGCGATCTCGTGCAGGGCGACCACGGCGAGGTTCTGACCCGGCTTCGGCGAGTCCGGCCGGGACAGCTGCAGCAGGTCGCCGATCAGCAGGGTGAGCTCCTGCATCTGCGCCTTCATGTTGCCGAGCAGCTTGCTGCGGGTGGCCGGCGGCAGCGGCCGCCCGGTGTCGTCGCTGCGGATCAGCAGGTCGACGTTGGTGCGCAGCGAGGTGAGCGGGGTGCGCAGTTCGTGCCCGGCGTCGGCGATCAGCCGGGTCTGCCGCTCGCGGGAGTTGAGCAGGGCGGTGGACATCGAGTTGAACGAGGTCGACAGCCGCGCGATCTCGTCGCTCCCGTTGACGGGGATGGTCGTCCCGACCTCCTCCGTGCGGGCGATGTGCTCCACCGCGTCCGTCAGCTGGTCCACCGGCTTGAGCGCCGACCTGGCCACGATCCGGCCGATGAACCCCGCACCGACCACACCGACCGCGGCGACCCCGGCGAGGACGAGCGCGAGGTGCTGCAGCGAGTCCTGGACGGCGGTGACGTCCTGCGCGGTCAGCATGATCGCCGGTTCCTGGGACGGCACGATGTAGACCTTCGTCACCCGCACCACGGCGGCCTTGCCGCTGACGAAGACGCCGTCCCGGTAGTGCGCCGTGTTGTCCGGCTCGTTCAGGATCGACTTGTCGCCCGGGTCGGTCTGGATGGCCTTGGCGGCGCCGAGCGGCAGGCAGACCAGGCCGGCGGTGGTGACCAACTGGTTGTCCCAGCGGTTCGGGCCGCCGTGCTCCGGGCCGCCCCGGTTGGGGTGGGTGGCGGCGAAGACCGCGTTGGCGGCCTGCGACTTGGTCAGCGCCTGCTGCGGCGTGTTGCCGCAGCTCGGGAGGGTGTCGCCGGCCAGCTGCCCGTTCGCGATGGTGCGGAAGTCGTACGGCGCCCCGGAGAGGTTGGCGCGGACCTGCCGGTAGAGCTGGTCCTTGACGAAGAACCAGCACAGCAGTGCCGAGAGCGCGATCGCCACGGCGACCGCGGCGGCGGTGAGCATGGCCAGCCTGCTCCGCAGCGAACGGCCGCGGAACCACCCCGTGAGCCGGCCGACCGCCTTCACGCCGCCGCGCCGCTGGCGGGCCGCAGCGCGTAGCCGACGCCGCGCACGGTCTGGATGAGCCGGGGCATGCCGCCGTGCTCGGTCTTGCGCCGCAGGTACATGACGTAGACGTCGAGCGAGTTGGACGACGGTTCGAAGTCGAAGCCCCAGACGGCCTTGAGGATCTGTTCCCGGGTCAGCACCTGCCGCGGGTGGGCGAGGAACATCTCCAGCAGCATGAACTCCGTCCGGGTGAGTTCGATCGGCTTGCCGCCGCGGGTGACCTCGCGGGTGGCGGTGTTCATCCGCAGGTCGGCGAAGGAGAGCACCTCGCCGTCGTCCTCGGCGGCGGCCGCACGGGCGGCGGCCTCGCTGGCGAGGGCGCTGCGGCGGAGCAGGGCGCGGACCCGGGCGAGCAGTTCGTCGAGCTCGAAGGGCTTGGCGAGGTAGTCGTCGGCGCCGACGTCGAGGCCGGTGACGCGGTCGCCGACGGCGTCGCGGGCGGTGAGCATCAGCACGGGTGCGGTGTCGCCGCGCGAGCGCATCCGGCGGACGGCGGTGAGGCCGTCCATCCGCGGCATCATGATGTCGAGCAGCACCAGGTCGGGCCGGTCGCGTTCGACGGCCTCCAGCGCCTCGAAGCCGTCGGTGGCGGTGGTGACCTCGTATCCCTCGAAGGCGAGGCTGCTCTCCAGGGCGTCCCGCAGGGCGGGCTCGTCGTCGACCACGAGGAGCCGCGCGGGGCCGGGGCCGGCGGTCTCGGCAGGGGTGCGGTCGTCGGCGGGGGGAGTCATGGGCTGGGGCCCTTCCTGGCTCTCGTGGGGGCGGTGCTGCGGGGGTGCTGCCATTGTCCTGCGGGAGGTGCCCGGGTGCGGGGAGTGTGCGGTCACAGGTTCCGGCCGGACTGCATGTCCGACAGGACCTGCTTGACGGTGTCGATCGGGATGGCGAAGCCGAGTCCGACGCTGCCGGCGCTGCTGGAGTCGGCGGTGGAGTTGGAGCCGCTCGCCGAGTACATGGCCGAGTTGATGCCGATGACCTGGCCGTTGGCGTTGATCAGCGGGCCGCCGGAGTTGCCGGGGTTGAGCGCGGCGTCGGTCTGCAGCGCCTTGTACGTGGCGGAATCACCGGAGCTGCCGGAGCCGTTGGAGCCGGAGCCGCCCTGGTAGCCGGGCAGCTGCGGGAAGCCGAAGCCGCCGTTGCCGCGGGTGGTGCCCTCGTCGACCTGGACGGTGACCTCGCGGTTCTCGGCGCTGATGATGCCGGAGGTGACGGTGCCGGTGAGGCCCTCGGGGTTGCCGATGGCGACGACCGGGTCGCCGACCCGCACGGCGGAGGAGTCGCCGAGGACGGCGGGGGTGAGCCCGCTGACGCCGGAGGCGGTGATCACGGCGACGTCCAGGGACTTGTCGGTGCCGGTGACGGTGGCCTCGGCGGTGCTGCCGTCCTTGAAGGTGACGGTCATCCGCCCGCCGTCCACCGCGCCCGCTATGACGTGGTAGTTGGTGAGGATCTGGCCCTTGGCGGTGAGCACGATGCCGGTGCCGGTGGCGGTGCCGCTGCCGTCCTGCACGGTGATCTGGACGACGCTGGGGGAGACCGCGCCGGCGATGGCGGTGACGTCGGCGGTGCCGTCGGACTTGGCGGCGACCGGGCTGACCACCGTGCTGGTGGCCGCGGCCAGGGCGAGCCGGCCGCGCAGGAAGTCGCGCCGGGCGTGGCCGCCGGAGCCGGCCGCCGCGTCGGCGCCGGGCCCCTCGGGCGGTACGGGCGGCTCGGGCGGGTCCGCGAAGGCGGCGGTGTACGGCGACGGGAGCTGCCCGCCGCCGGCGGTGTGTCCGGCGGGTTCGGCCGCGGGCGCAGGGTGGGCGTCGGCCGGGTGCGCGGTCGGCTCGTGGGCCGGCCGGGCGGGGTGCGCGGCGGGCCACACCAGGTGGCCGTCGGCGGTGCGGTACGGGTCCTCGCTGCTGCGGTACGGGTCGCTCATGACGACCACGCTCCGCCCGGCGGATGAAGGCTTGATGAGAACGCGCTCAGAACGGTCCGAGAAGCCCGTCAGGTTCTCATAAAGCCTGGTCAGGCCGCAGGTGCGGGCTACTGGCCGTTGCAGCCGCAGGAACGCCGCACGACCAGGCGCGATTCGAACTTGCGCACCCGCTCGGTGTCCGAGCCGGGCACCATCAGCGAGTCGTCGAGCACCAGGTCGACCGCGGCGCGGGCCATCGCGTCGCGGTCGGAGGCGACGGTGGTGAGCGGCGGGTCGGCGAGGGCGGCTTCGGGCACGTCGTCGAAGCCGGCGACGGCGAGGTCCTCCGGCACCTTCAGGCCCACCTCGCGGGCGGCCCGCAGCACGCCGATCGCCTGGTCGTCGGTGGAGCAGAAGATCGCCGGCGGCCGGTTCGGGGAGCGCAGCAGCTCCAGGGCGACCTCGTAGGCGCCGTAGCGGTGGAACGGCGCGTCGACCAGGTGCGGCTCGGCCGGCAGGCCGTGCGCGGCCATGGCGCGCTGCCAGCCCTCGACGTGGTCGATGACCGGGTCGCCGGGGGCGGGGGACTCGACGGGGCCGCCGAAGCAGACCACGTACGGGTGGCCGTGCACCTCCAGCAGGTGGCGGACGGCGAGCTCGGAGCCGCCGACGTCGTCGGTGACCACGGCGACGTCGTCGATCGCCTCTGGCCGGCGGTGCAGCAGCACGACCTTGGCGCCCTCCATCGCGGCGAACTCCTCGGCGGCCCGCTGCGAGGGGCCCTGGCTGACCAGGATCAGTCCGGCGACCCGCATGCCGAGGAAGGCCCGCACGTAGTGGACCTCGCGGTCGTCCACGTAGTCGGAGTTGCCGATCAGCACGAGCTTGCCGCGCTCGGAGGCGGCGCGTTCGACCGCGTGCGCCATCTCGGCGAAGAAGGGCTGCCGGGCGTCGGGGACGACCATCCCGATCAGGTTGGTGCGGCGCGAGGCCATCGCCTGGGCGACGCTGTTCGGCCGGTAGCCGAGCTGCTCGATCGCCGCGAGGACCTTCTCGCGGGTCGCCGGGGCGACCGGTCGGGGTCCGTTGTTGATCACGTAGCTGACGACCGCGGTCGAGGTCCCAGCCAGTCGGGCTACATCGTCGCGCGTCACCTTGGCCACGGAGGGAGTCTACGCGGGTGGCAGGGGGACGGTAGGAGGAGTCTCACGTACCGGAGAGTCACCTGTCGGCCGCGGGCGGGTGCACCCCGCCCCTATCCGGACAAGCCGGACACCAGGGGCCTCGCGGGCGACGGCCGGACGCGGGTGCCGGCCGCCGCCCGCGGGCTCAGGCCTCCTGGACGGCGGCGGCGCGCTGCTCGGCGCCGGACCGGTCGCCGCCCTTGTCCGCCTTGTCCGGGACGACGAACCGGTAGCCGACGTTGCGGACGGTGCCGATCAGCTGCTCGTGCTCGACGCCGAGCTTGGCCCGCAGCCGCCGGACGTGGACGTCGACCGTGCGGGTGCCGCCGAAGTAGTCGTAGCCCCAGACCTCCTGCAGCAGCTGGGCGCGGGTGAAGACCCGGCCGGGGTGCTGCGCGAGGTACTTGAGGAGCTCGAACTCCTTGAAGGTGAGGTCCAGCACCCGGCCCTTGAGCTTGGCCGAGTAGGTGGCCTCGTCGACCGACAGGTCGCCGTTGCGGATCTCCATCGGGGAGTCGTCGGCGGTGACCTGGAGCCGGCCCATGGCGAGCCGGATCCGGGCTTCGACCTCGGCCGGCCCCGCGGTGTCGAGCAGCACGTCGTCGATGCCCCACTCGGCGGTCACCGCGGCCAGGCCGCCCTCGGTGACGATCAGCACCAGCGGGCAGCCGATGCCGGTGGAGCGCAGCAGCTGGCACAGGCTCCGGATCTGCGGCAGGTCGCGTCGGCCGTCGACCAGGATCACGTCGGCGCTCGGGGTGTCGACCAGGGCCGATCCCTCGGCCGGGGCGACCCGGACGTTGTGCAGGAGCAGGCCCAGTGCGGGCAGCACCTCGGCGGACGGCTGCAGGGCGTTGGTCAGCAGGAGGAGAGAACTCATACCCGGTAGTCCCCTTTCCGGGTCGTCGCGGTCGCGTTGCGCCTGCGGCGGGGGCCGGGCGGCGCGGCGGCGGTGAAGGTGGAGGATGCGCTCGCAGGGCGTCCGGGGGGAGCTCCGGTGGATTCGCGGGTGCGCACGGCACAGCGGTGCGGACGCGAGGAGTCCCGCGACCCCTGGCGTACCGTTCCTGCCCTGCCCATCCGCGAACCTTCCGGTCTGCTCCCGCGCCGGGTGAGG
This sequence comes from Kitasatospora arboriphila, assembly GCF_039528095.1. Taxonomy (NCBI): domain Bacteria; kingdom Bacillati; phylum Actinomycetota; class Actinomycetes; order Kitasatosporales; family Streptomycetaceae; genus Kitasatospora; species Kitasatospora arboriphila. Next base: position 130,169 of record NZ_BAAALD010000008.1, on the reverse strand, counting down.
CCCGGCGCCGGTCCTGACGCCCCGTCGGGCCGCGGGCACTCCGTCGTGCCGTTGTCCTCGGGGTGTTCCCGCCTCCGGCGCGGGTGGTGCGCCGTTCGCAAGAACGTCCGTACTGGCGTCCTGAAAGCACAAAAGGACCCGGGGGCGACTCTGCCCGGATCCCTTACGCCTCGAGAATAGCCGACCACGCCCAGCTCCGGGAGGGGCGCGCGGAGAGTGCTGGATCACGCGGCGTGCGCCCCCGGCCCTTGCGGAGGCCCGCCGTCCGCCCGTCCGGGCCGGGGCGTTGACGACCCGGCGGCCGTCCGGTCCATCATGGGTGCAGCACCGGCCGCACCGTACGTGTACACCTTGGCGTGGGCGGGCCGGCGGACGGAGCCGGGCCGCTGCACCGGGCGAGGGACGACGAGGAGGGCTTGCCATGGGCACCACCGCCGCTGCTTCACCCGGGGGAGTGGCCCCGGCCGCCGCACGGGTGACCGGGACGATCCGCTACTGGGCCGCCGCCAAGGCCGAGGCGGGCACCGCCGAGGAGCCGTACGAGGCCGCCACGCTCGCCGAGGCGCTGGCCGCGGTGCACGAGCGGCACGCCGACCGGCCCCGGCTGCTCCAGGTGCTCGGGCACTGCTCGTTCCTGGTCGACGGCGAGCAGGTCGGCACCCGCGACCGGGCCGGGGTCGCGCTCACCGAGGGCGGCACCGTCGAGGTGCTCCCGCCGTTCGCCGGCGGCTGAGTCCGGCCGCCAGGAACCGCACGGGGCGGCCGATCGTCGTAGCACTCCGGACGGCACGGCGACACGGAGCGACCACCGGGAGACATGATGCGCGGCTGGCTGAAGGCGACGATCGGCCTGGCGGCCCTGGCCGGGCTGCTGGTCGGCGCGGACCGGGTGGCCGTGGGCGTCGCCGAGGACGAGGCCGCCGACCGGCTGGCGGGCAGCGGCCGGATGGCCCAGCGCCCGGCCGTGCACATCGACGGCTTCCCGTTCCTCACCCAGGCCCTCGCCAAGGAGTTCGACGACGTCCGGCTCTCCGGCGAGGGCATGACGGTCGGCAACGGCAGCCAGCAGGTGGCGCTGCGCTCCTTCAGCGCCCGGCTGTCCGGGGTGTCCGTCGGCGACGACTACCGCAGCGCCACCGTCCGGCACGGCAGCGGCACCGGGCTGATCAGCTACGCCGACGCGGCCCGGCTGGCGGCGCCGCAGTCGGGCGTGCCCGGCGCCGACCGCCTGGAGCTGTCGTACGGCGGCCCCGGCAAGGTCAAGGCCTCGCTGATGGGCGTGTCCGTCGGCCAGGGCGACGTGCACAGCTCGGGCAACACCATCACCGCGGACGGCTTCAAGCTCACCGGCATGGCGTCGGTGCTGAACGGCGCGCTCGGCGGGAAGCTGGGCGCGCGCAGCTTCACCCTCACCGAGCTGCCGGCCGGCCTGAACCTCTCCGGCGCCGTGCCGCAGCCGGACGGCCTCCAGCTCACCTTCCAGGGCGAGAACGTCCGCGTGATCGGCTGATCCGCCGGTCGAGGCGCCCGCCGCCGCCCGTTCCCCCACCCCTTCCGTCCCGCACTGCGAGACGCGCTGTCCAGCAATGCCGTTCGCGCCGATGCCCCGGGCCCCGTTCCGGTCGTGCCGGGGTGGCATTCGTGCTGGCCGCAGCGGCGGTAAATCGGCAAATCCCAGTATTCGGGCCATCTGGTCTCATTATTCGACACGCTGATGACAGCGGGCCCGCGGTGTCCCTAGCATCGTCGGCATGAAGCGACAGGCGGATCTCACGAAGCGGCGGGCGGTAGACCTGTGCCGCGTGTCCACCTGCCTGTGTCGAATGCGCTGACCGGGCAGCTCTGACCAGCCCGTCAGGCCCCGCCCGCCCCGCATGCCGGCCCCGTGCGGCCCGCTCCCGGACCGCCGGCCCCCGGCACCTCTGATCCGAACCGCCCGCCAGGCCCACGACCTGCGGTGTCCGAACTGTGGACACCCGGTCGGAACCTCGGCCTGCGGGCACCCACAGCAGCCTTCCGCAACCGCCCCCGGATGGAGACATCACCATGAGCCGCAGCGACGTCCTGGTCGACGCCGACTGGGTCCAGGCCCGCCTGGACGACCCGAAGGTCGTCATCGTCGAGGTCGACGAGGACACCTCCGCCTACGAGAAGAACCACATCCGCAACGCGGTCCGCATCGACTGGAAGTCCGACCTCCAGGACCCGGTGCGTCGCGACTTCATCGACCAGGCCGGCTTCGAGGCGCTGCTGAGCGCCAAGGGCATCGCCAACGACCAGACCGTGGTGCTCTACGGCGGCAACAACAACTGGTTCGCCTCGTACGCATACTGGTACTTCAAGCTGTACGGCCACGGCGACGTCCGTCTGCTGGACGGCGGCCGCAAGAAGTGGGAGCTCGACTCCCGCGAGCTGGTCGTCGAGGTGCCCGAGCGCGCCGTGACCGAGTACAAGGCGAAGGCCGTCGACAGCTCGATCCGCGCCTTCCGCGACGACGTGATCGACGCGATCGGCAACCTCAACCTGGTCGACGTGCGCTCGCCCGACGAGTTCTCCGGCAAGCTGCTCGCCCCGGCCCACCTCCCGCAGGAGCAGTCGCAGCGTCCGGGCCACGTCCCGAGCGCCAAGAACATCCCGTGGGCCAAGAACGCCAACGACGACGGCACCTTCAAGAGCGACGACGAGTTGCGCGCGCTCTACCAGGAGGAGGGCGTGGACCTGGCCAAGGACACCATCGCCTACTGCCGCATCGGCGAGCGCTCCGCGCTCACCTGGTTCGTGCTGCACGAGCTGCTCGACCAGCCGAACGTGAAGAACTACGACGGCTCCTGGACCGAGTACGGCAGCCTCGTCGGCGTGCCGATCGAGCTCGGCAGCAACTGAGCCCCCGGCTCGAACCGTAGGAAGGGAAGACAAGACATGTGCGGTGCGAAGGCCGGCGGCCCGGACCTGGCAGGAGTTGACGTGGCGAGCGAGACGATCATCCAGGGTTCGGTGACCCGCGACGGCGAGCCGGTCAACGGCTACGTGCGGCTGCTCGACGAGGGCGGCGAGTTCACCGCCGAGGTGCCCACCTCGGCGACCGGACAGTTCCGCTTCTTCGCCCGTCCGGGCACCTGGACGCTGCGTGCGCTGGTGCCGGGCGCGACCGTCGACCGCCAGGTCGTGGCCGCCCAGGGCGAGTTCACCGAGGTCGCGATCGCGGTCTGACCGCCGACGACCGGTGCCGTGGCCCCCTGCCGAGCAGGGGGCCACGGCCATACCCTGGAGGTGTGCAGGCACACCGGCGGCACGTCCGCTACTTCGTCATGATGGGCGTCTGCCTCGGCATGTTCGTCCTGGCCTGGGGCGTCGTGCGGCTCTGGTCCGTGCCCGCCGCGGTCGGGATGTGCCTGTTCGCCATGGTCATCCCGCCGCTCGCCGCGGTCTTCGCCAACAAGCGCGACCCGGACGACGACTGGTGGAACGACCCGCGCTGGGACGACCCGCGGTGGGACCGGCCCGGCCACGACCGGGACCGCCCCGACCACGAGCCGCGTCAGTAGACCAGCGCCTGCACCCCGTCGGCCATGATCTCGCTCAGGAAGACCTGGGCGCCCGCGATCCGGATCCCCTCGACGGTGTCCTTCTCGCCGATGTCCCGGCGCGCCGCGCACTGGGTGCACAGCGTCACCGTGCCCGCCGCGAGGACCGACTCCAGCAGCTCCGGCAGCGGCGCGGCGTGCGGCAGCTCGAACTCGGCCGCCCGGCCCGGCAGCGCGAACCAGGACGACTCCCCGGTCAGCCAGAGCGACACCTCGACCCCACTGGCGACCGCGACCGCCGCCACCGTGAAGGCCTGCGAGCAGCGCTCCGGCGCGTCCGCCCCGGCCGTGACCTTGATGACCAGCTTCTTCGACATGCCGCCCAGACTATCGACGACGTGGCGGGGCTCACCGAGACCGGCCGGAGGGCGGCCGATAGACTCGCGACGTCATTCGTCTATCTGTCCGCCCGCCCGCAATGGAGCGCCTCGTGTCCGGTCTGGAAATCTTCTTCGACAGTCTGCTCGCGCTGATGGCCGTCCTGATCACCTGGTTCGCCATCTTCTCGGTGATGAAGCTCTACCAGGGCCAGCGCTGACGCCGCCCGACTGCCGTAACGTGTGGAGTCAGCAGACTCCGACGACAGCAGCAGGAAAATGATCGAGATCCCTTCCGACCTCCACCGTGACGTCGTCCCGCTGGCCTTCCTCCTCGGTACGTGGGAGGGCGCCGGCGTTTACGACTTCCCGGGCGCCGAGAAGTGCAACTTCGGCCAGGAGGTCGTCTTCCGGCACGACGGCCGGCCGTTCCTGGAGTTCCGTTCCCGCACCTGGGTCCTGGACGAGCAGGGCGAGAAGGTCCGTCCGCTGGAGAACGAGCACTCCTTCTGGCGGATCACCAGCAACCAGCACGGCACGTCCGGTGAGCGCGAGATCGAGGTCTCGTCCGTCCGCGACGACGGCACCGTGGAGATCTGGTACGGCAAGCTGCACGACGGCAAGCCGCAGATCGACCTCGCCACCGACGCGGTCGCCCGGATCGAGGGCGCCCCGGCCTACACGGGCGGCAAGCGCCTGTACGGCATGGTCAAGGAGGAGCTCCTCTGGGTCGGCGAGAAGGCCGCCCCCGAGGTTCCGCTGCGGCCGTACATGTCCGCGCAGCTCAAGAAGGTGCTGAGCCCGGCGAAGCTGATCCAGGACATCAACGACCTGCCGGACGACGGCATCGCGTTCTTCCGCTGACCGGCCGCCGGGCCCGCCCGGCCCGGTCCGCGGGACCGCACGAGGTAGGGACCGACCCCGGGGTCGGTCCCTACACTTGTCCCATCACCTCCAACGGGCAGGGACCTACCGTGGCGAACACCGAAACCCCCACCGACTGGAAGAGCGACCTGCGGCAGCGCGGCTACCGGCTGACCCCGCAGCGCCAGCTCGTCCTGGAGGCGGTCGACGTGCTGGACCACGCCACCCCGGACGAGATCCTCGGCCACGTCCGCAAGACCGCCAGCGGGGTCAACATCTCCACCGTCTACCGGACGCTGGAGCTGCTGGAGGAACTCGGCCTGGTCTCCCACGCGCACCTCGGCCACGGCGCCCCGACCTACCACCTGGCCGGCCGCCACACCCACCTGCACCTGGTCTGCCGGGACTGCGACAAGGTCACCGAGACCGACACCGCGATCGCCGCCCCGCTGATCGAGAGCCTGCGCGCCGAGCACGGCTTCGACACCGACCTCAAGCACTTCGCGATCTTCGGCCGCTGCGCCGACTGCACCGAAAAGCGCGGCGGCACGCAGTCGTAAGCTGGCCGGTATGACCGGAACCAAGAGCCCGCTGCTCGACCTGCCCGGCGCCGTCCCCGCCGAGGGACCCGACGAGGGCGTCGCCGCCCACTACGGCGACTTCTTCAGGGAACAGCGCGAGCTCGCCGCCGGCCGCGGCTTCGTCGACCTCTCGCACCGCGGGGTGGTCACCGTCAGCGGTGCCGACCGGCTCTCCTGGCTGCACCTGCTGCTCACCCAGCACGTCAGCGCGCTGCCCCCGCAGCAGGCCGCGGACGCCCTGATCCTCTCCCCGAACGGGCACGTCGAGCACGCCCTCTACCTGGTCGACGACGGCGAGACCACCTGGGTGCACGTCGAGCCCGGCACCGCGCCGGCGCTGATCGCCTACCTGGAGAGCATGAAGTTCTTCTACCGGGTGGAGATCGCCGACGCGACCGCCGACCTCGCCGTGGTGCACCTGCCGGCCGGCTCCGCCGCGTCCGCGGAGGGCGCCGCGGCCGTCCGGGAACTCCCGTACGGACGCGAGCTGTTCGTGCCGCGGTCCGAGCTGGAGAAGCTGACGGCCGGTTACGGGCCGGCGGCCGGCGTCTGGGCGTACGAGGCGCTGCGGATCGAGGGCCACCGGCCGCGGCTCGGCTTCGAGACCGACCACCGCACTATCCCGCACGAGGTCGACTGGCTGGCCACCGCCGTCCACCTGCAGAAGGGCTGCTACCGCGGCCAGGAGACGGTCGCCCGGGTGCACAACCTCGGCCGCCCGCCGCGCCGGCTGGTCTTCCTGCACCTCGACGGCACCGAGGAGAAGCTGCCGCAGCACGGCGCCCAGGTCCGGCTGGCCTCGGACGGCGAGGACGGCCGGGCGCTCGGTTTCGTGACCTCCTCGGCCCGGCACTGGGAGCTCGGGCCGATCGCCATGGCGCTGGTCAAGCGGAACGTCCCGGTGGACGCGGTGCTGCTGGCCGACGGCGTGCCCGGCACCCAGGACGTGATCGTCCCGCAGTAGCGGCGCCCCCGCCGGGTCCGGCGGGGTTCAGACCTCCAGCAGCACGGTGAACGGCCCGTCGTTCACCAGCGACACCTTCATGTCCGCCCCGAACCGCCCGGTCTCCACCTTGGCGCCCAACGCCCGCAGCTCGGCCACCACCGCGTCCACCAGCGGCTCGGCGACCGGGCCGGGCGCGGCGGCGTTCCAGGTGGGCCGGCGGCCCTTCCGGGCGTCGCCGTACAGCGTGAACTGACTGATCACCAGCAGCGGTGCGCCCAGCTCCTCGCAGGAGAGCTCGGGGGAGCCGGGGAAGAGCCGCAGCGTCCACAGCTTGCGGGCCAGCTGGGCGGCCTTCGCCGGGGTGTCCTCGTGGGTCGCGCCGACCAGCACGCACAGGCCCGGCCCCTCGATCGCGCCCACGCACTCGCCGTCCACCCGGACGGCCGCCTCCGACACCCGCTGCACCACTGCTCGCATGCCGCCATTCTGCCGGAGGCGCGCGGCGCCTCGGCGTGCGCCGGGTGGCGTGCGCGTGCGCCGAGGTCGGCGCAGGTCAGCGAGCGGCCGCCAATTGTCGTACCAGCCATGGCGGTTCGCCAGGGGGGCCGTTCGGGTGCCGGGCGGTGCGCGGCCGCCCGCCGGGGTGGCACGCTGTCCGACGCCGCCCGCGCACGGCCCGTCGACCGACCAGGTCCCCCGGCGCCGCTAGCCCGAGCGGGTGGCACCGGCGCCCGCAGGGAACTCCCCGCGGCGGCCGGTCGTGTTCGGGTACGGGCAGCACGGCCCGGGACGCAGGAACAACGGCAGGTGGTGGATGGACGCGAGCGACATCGGCGGGCTGGGCCTGGACCAGCTACGGACGCTCCGGCGGGACGCACAGGAGCAGGAGGCCGACCTCTCGTACCTCCGCCGCCTGCTGCAGGGCCGGATGGACATCCTGCGGGCCGAGCTCGCCAACCGCCGGGTGCCGCACGACCTCGCCCCGCAGGCCTCCGCCGACCTGCTCGACCGGCTGCCGGCGATCCTGGCCGACCTGCCCTCCCCCGTCCGCCGCCCGGCCCGGCACGTGACGCTCGGCCCGCCCCGCGGCGCCGAGTACCGCCGCGAGGCCGACGCGCTGATGGGAGACGTCCGGCTCGCCGACCTCGCGGCACGCCCCACCTCCGCCCTGCTGGCCGCCGTCGAGCGGCTCTCCCGGCACGAGCGCGAGGTCTCCGGCCGGCGCCAGGTGCTGCAGCGGACGGCGGACGACTGCAGTGCGGAAATCACCCGCAGGTACCGTGAAGGGGAAGCACGGGTCGACGACCTGCTCACGGGGGGCTGAGGAGCGGGCGGCGGCCGGGCCACCCTCACCCAGTGCACTCGCCGTCAGGAGTCTCCATGCCCCAGTCCGCCCTGCCCGCCCTCGCCGAGGTCATACGCTCCGGCTTCGTCGAGGGCCGCCACCGCGGCTCCCTGGTGCTGCTCGCCGCCGACGGCTCGGTCGAGTACGCGCTCGGCGCACCCGAGGCGCCGGTCTTCCCGCGCTCCACCGCCAAGCCCTTCCAGGCGGTGGCCACCCTGCGGGCCGGCCTCGCCCTGGACGGCGAGGCGCTCGCCCTGGCCGCGTCCAGCCACTCCGCGGAGGACTTCCACCGCGACGCCGTCCGCGCCGTGCTCGCCGCCGCCGGCCTCACCGAGGAGGCCCTGCGCACCCCGGCGGACCTCCCGCTCGACCGGGTCGAGGCCGAGCTGCTGCTGCGCTCCGGCGGCAGCGCCGCACCGATCATGATGGACTGCTCCGGCAAGCACGCCGGCTGGCTGGCCGCCAGCGCCGCCAACGGCTGGGACACCGCCGCGTACCTCGACGCCGCCCACCCGATCCAGGTGCTGGCCCGCGAGGCCCTGGAGGAGGCCACCGGCGAGCGCGCCGCGCACGTCGGCACCGACGGCTGCGGCGCCCCGCTGCTCGCCGTCTCGCTGACCGGCCTGGCCCGCGGCTACCGCTCGCTGGTGCTCTCCGACCCCGGCACCCCGCAGCGCCGCGTCGCCGACGCGATGCGTGCCCACCCCGAGTACGTGGCCGGCACCCGCCGCGCCGACACCTGGCTGATGCGGGCGGTGCCCGGCACGCTCTCCAAGATGGGCGCCGAAGCCGTCCAGGTGGTCGCGCTGGCCGACGGCCGGGCACTCGCCTTCAAGATCGACGACGGTGCCGAGCGGGCCCGCGGGCCGGTGCTCGCCGCCGCGCTGCGCCGCCTCGGCGTCGAGCACGAGGTGCTGGACCGGATCGGTGCCGAGCCGCTGCACGGCGGCGGCGCGGTGGTGGGCGAGGTCCGCGCCGCGTTCTGATCCCCCGCATCGGCACCGCACAGCACCACACCAACGCAGCGGCCGCCCAGGCATCCCGGCCCCGCGCCCGGCGGGCCGCCGCGCGGCGCGCGGGCCGCGGCGTCCTGCGGCACGGTGGACGAGGGCCCGCACACCGTCCCTCGTCACCCACCGCTGGGAGATGCGCCATGACCGACCACGTCTACCGAGTCACCGAGATCGTCGGCTCCTCCGCCGAGGGCATCGACCAGGCGATCCGCAACGGCATCGACCGGGCGTCCCGCACCCTGCGGAACCTGGACTGGTTCGAGGTGACCCAGGTCCGCGGACACCTCGTGGACGGCCGGATCGAGCACTACCAGGTCGGACTGAAGGTCGGCTTCCGGCTGGACGACGCGGACTGACACCGCCCGCGGACGCACGAGGGCCGGGGCGGACAGCACACGTGCTGCCCGCCCCGGCCCTCGCGTCACCCCGGAGAACCGAGGGGAGGGACGGCTCAGTGGCCGCCCTTCTCCTCCAGGCGCTTGATCGAGGCCGTGATCTCGGCCTCGGCCTCGGTGCGGCCGACCCAGTTGGCGCCCTCCACCGACTTGCCGGGCTCCAGGTCCTTGTAGACCTCGAAGAAGTGCTGGATCTCCAGGCGGTCGAACTCCGAGACGTGGTGGATGTCCCGCAGGTGCTCCCAGCGCGGGTCGGTCGCCGGGACGCAGAGCAGCTTGTCGTCGCCGCCGGCCTCGTCGGTCATGTGGAACATGCCGATGGCGCGGCACTTGATCAGGCAGCCCGGGAAGGTCGGCTCGTCCAGGATGACCAGCGCGTCCAGCGGGTCGCCGTCCTCGCCGAGCGTGCCCTCGACGTAGCCGTAGTCGGCCGGGTAGCGGGTCGAGGTGAAGAGCATGCGGTCAAGGCGCAGACGACCGGTCTCGTGGTCGACCTCGTACTTGTTGCGCGAGCCCTTCGGGATCTCGATCAGGACGTCGAACTCCAAGGTTCCTCCAAGGTAGAAACTGACAGAATCCAGTGTCTCGCACGGCAGGGAGTGCTCGGGAAAGGGGCCGGTCGGTGAACGCGCGTGCACGGGTGTGGAGGGGTCGCCGGGCCGTCGCCGCCGGAGCTGTCGCGACGGTGCTCGCGGTCGCCGGACCGCTCGCCGCACCCACCGCGGCGGCCGATCCCGGCCCGGCCGCCGGCCGGCAGGACCGGCACCGCTCGGACGACGGCACCGACGGCGCCCACCGCCGGGGCGCCGGCGCCGACGACAGGAAGAACGATTCCGGGCCGGGCAAGGGCACGGCCCGCCGGCACCGCAGCGCCCCGGTGAAGGGCCCGGTGCTCGCCGCCGCCGCGGACGCCGCCGACGTGCCCACCGGCGACGGCGTGCACCGCTCCCTCGACCCGGCCGTCCACGACGGCGCCCTCGCCACGCTGAACCTCGCGGTCGCCGACGCCACCACCGGCACGCTGCTGTACGGCTCCGGGGAGAACACCCCGGCCACCCCCGCCTCCACCACCAAGCTCGCCACCGCCGTCGCCGCGCTCGCGCTGATCCCGCCGACCACCCGGATCGCCACCACCGTCGTCCGCGGCAGCGATCCCGGCAGCATCACCCTCGTCGGCGGCGGCGACCCGACCCTCACCGCGCTCCCCACCGACCAGGTCCGTGTCGGCGGCCAGCCGGTGGACGCCGACACCGCCCCGGCCTCGCTCGCCGACCTCGCCGCCCGCACCGCGGCGGCCCTCAAGGCCGCCGGCACCACCACCGTCCGGCTCGGCTACGACACCTCGCTCTACACCGGCCCGCTGCTCCACCCCGAGCACGACGCCACCAACATCGCCGCCGTCACCCCGCTGATGGTCGACGAGGGCCGGATCGACCCGAAGTCCCCCGACGAGGCCCCCGCCCGGGTCTTCGACCCCGCCGGGCAGGCCGCCGGGGCCTTCGCCGACCGGCTGCGCGCCGAGGGCGTGGCCGTCGACGGCACCCCCGCGCAGACCCCCGCCCCGGCCGGCGCCGCCGCGATCGCCGAGGTCCGGTCGCCGACCGTCCCGCGGCTCGTCGAGCGGCTGCTCACCACCTCCGACAACACCCTCGCCGAGGCCGTCGCCCGGCAGGTCGCGATCGCCGCCAAGAAGCCGGCGAGCTTCGAGGGCGCCTCCGCCGCCACCCTCCAGGCGCTCACGGCGCTCGCCGTCCCGACGGCCGGCGTGGTGCTGAACGACGGCAGCGGCCTCAGCAGCAAGAACCTGATCCCGCCGATCACCCTCACCGAACTGCTCGCCCGGGCCGCCGCCCCCGACCACCCCGAGCTGCGCCCGGTGCTGACCGGCCTGCCGGTCGCCGGGTTCACCGGCACCCTGGTCAACCGGTTCGGCGCCCGCTCCGGCGCCGCCGCGGCGGCCGGCGTCGTCCGGGCCAAGACCGGCACCCTCTCCGGCGTGGCCACCCTGGCCGGCACCGTCGTCGACGCCGACGGCCGGGTGCTGGTCTTCGCGCTGATGAGCCGGACGAACGGGGGCGACGCCCGCGGCGCGGTGGACCGGATCGTCGCCCGGATCGCCGCCTGCGGCTGCCGCTGACCCGCCCGCCGCGGCACCCCGGCACCGGCACGGCAGGTTCCCTCCCTCCACCGCCCCGGAGCACGTACGGTGAGGGCATGACGAGCGCGAGCGGCGGAGCAGGAATGGTCGACTGGAACCTCGCGGTCGCGACCGCCACCCGGCTGGCCAGGCCGGGCCCGGAGGTGACCCGCGAGGAGGCCGTCAAGGTGGTCGCCGAGCTGCGCCGGCACGCCCTGGAGGCCGAGGAGCACGTGCGCGGCTACACCGGGCTCCGGCCCGCCCGGCTGTCCGACGCCGAGGCCACCCCGGTGCTGGTGGTCGACCGGCCCGGCTGGGTGCGCGCCAACGTCGCGGGCTTCCGCACCATCGTCCAGCCGCTGGTGGACCGCCTCCAGGCCCGCCGCAGCGAGGGCACCGGCTCCCAGGTGTTCGGCAGCATCGGGGAGAAGGCCACCGGCATCGAGGTCGGCGCGCTGCTGGCCTTCCTCTCCACCAAGGTGCTCGGCCAGTACGAGACCTTCGCGCCCGCCGAGCCGCCGCCGGCGCCGGACAGCCCCGCCGGGCTCTTCGACAAGCCGCGCCGCGGCCCCGAGCCGCCCGGCCCGGGCCGGCTGCTGCTGGTCGCGCCGAACATCGTCCAGGTCGAGCGGGAGCTGGACGTGGACCCGCACGACTTCCGGCTCTGGGTCTGCCTGCACGAGGAGACCCACCGCACCCAGTTCAGCGCGGTGCCGTGGCTGCGCGACCACATCCAGTCCGAGGTGCAGTCCTTCCTGGCGCAGACCGACATCGACCCCGGCGCGCTGCTGGAGCGGGCCCGCGAGGTCGTCGCGGACGGCTTCCCGGGCCTCGGCGGGCGCGGCGACGGCTCGGGCCCGCAGACCCTGCTGGAGGCCGTCCAGTCGCCCGGCCAGCGCGAGGTGCTGGGCCGGCTGACCGCGGTGATGTCGCTGCTGGAGGGCCACGCCGACGTGGTCATGGACGGCGTCGGCCCCGCGGTGGTGCCGAGCGTCGCCGAGATCCGGGAGAAGTTCCAGCGCCGCCGCGACCGCGGCGCCAGCCGGCTGGACCTGGTGCTGCGCAGGCTGCTCGGCATGGACGCCAAGCTGCGCCAGTACCAGGACGGCGCGGTCTTCGTCCGCGGCGTGGTGGACCGGGTCGGCATGGCCGGCTTCAACCGGATCTGGACGTCGCCGAACACCCTGCCGACCAAGGAGGAGATCCACGACCCGGCCGCCTGGGTCGCCCGGGTGGCCCGCTGACCCGTCCGCCGGCGACCGCACACCTGCCCAACCCGGGCCGACGGCGGCCGAATGAACGTTTTTCCATTCACCCGTACGTGGGACCGTGGACCCCGCGCTGGCGTGCACGGCCTGGCAGCGGGCCGCTTTCTGCGACCATCTGTGAGCGCCCGGTGACCTTGAGCGTGCGAGGTTCCCCGCCCCGCCGCCCGGGCCGGCCGCCGTCCCTCCCCGTCTCCGTCAAGGAGTGCACCCCGTGGGCCCACATCCCGCCGTCGCGGCGATACGCCTCGCCGTCCGCCGCACCCTCGCCGACCTCGCGGCCGAGGCCGGCGTCCCCGTCGCCGCACCGGTCCGCGCCCCGCAGAGCCGGCCCGCCGCCGCCGCGCTCGTGCCGGCCGGCGCCACCACCCTGATCGGCAACGCCCGCCGCCACCCCTCCGGGCTGCCGCGCACCCCCGCCGCCCCCGGCTCGCCGCTCGTGCTGGTCGCCGTCAGCGGCGGCGCCGACTCGATGGCCCTGGCGACCGCCACCGCCTTCGAGGCCCCCAAGCTCGGCCTGCGGGTGGGCGCCGTCACCGTCGACCACGGCCTGCAGGCCGGTTCCGCCGAGCGCGCCGAGCAGGTCGCCGTCCGGCTGCGCGAACTCGGCCTCGACCCGGTGGAGGCCGTCCCCGTCCGGGTCGGCCGCGACGGCGGCCCGGAGAACGCCGCCCGGGACGCCCGCTACGCCGCCCTCGACGCCGCCGCCGACCGCCACGGCGCGCTCGCCGTCCTGCTCGGCCACACCCGCGACGACCAGGCCGAGACCGTCCTGCTCGGCCTCGCCCGCGGCTCCGGCGCCCGCTCGCTGGCCGGCATGCCCGCCCAGAAGGGCCGCTACCGCCGGCCGCTGCTCGAACTCGACCGCGCCGCCACCCGCCAGGCCTGCTCGGCGCAGTCCATCCCGGTCTGGGACGACCCGCACAACTCCGACCCGGCCTACACCCGCGCCCGGGTCCGCCACGAGGTGCTGCCGGTGCTGGAGAAGCACCTCGGCGGCGGCGTGGTCGAGGCGCTCGCCCGCACCGCCCGGCTGTTCCGCGACGACGCCGACGCGCTCGACCAGTGGGCCGCCCTCGCCGAGCGCGACCTCCGAACGGTCGAAGGCTCCCTGGACGTCGGCCGGCTCGCCGAACTGCCGCCCGCGGTCCGCCGCCGGGTGCTGCGCCGGGCCGCGCTGCGCGCGGGCTGCCCGGCCGGCGACCTGTTCGCCCGGCACCTGGAGAGCGTCGACCTGCTGGTCACCGGCTGGCGCGGCCAGGGGCCGCTGCACCTACCCGGGGGGGTCGAAGCGACCCGTCGGTGTGGCACGCTGGTGTTTCGGCGGCAGAGCGACTAGCGGCATCCGGTCGCGTAGCCGCCGCCGACACAGACCCCGAACGTTTGAGGACGTATCCCCGGTGGATCAGAACGACATGGGCGCCGACCTGGCGAAGGTGCTCATCAGCAAGGACGAGATCGACGCCAAGCTGCTTGAGCTGGCCGAGCGGATCGACCGGGACTACGCCGGGAAGGACCTGCTGCTGGTCGGCGTGCTCAAGGGCGCCGTCATGGTGATGGCCGACCTCGCCCGGACGCTGCACTCCCAGGTGACCATGGACTGGATGGCCGTCTCCTCCTACGGGATGGGCACCAAGTCCTCCGGCGTGGTGCGGATCCTCAAGGACCTCGACACCGACATCGCCGGCCGGGACGTGCTGATCGTCGAGGACATCATCGACTCCGGTCTGACGCTGTCCTGGCTGCTCGGCAACCTCGGCTCGCGCCGCCCCGCCTCGCTCGAGGTGTGCACCCTGCTGCGCAAGCCGGACGCCGCCAAGGTGGAGATCGACGTCAAGTACGTCGGCTTCGACATCCCCAACGAGTTCGTGGTCGGCTACGGCCTCGACTACGCCGAGAAGCTGCGCAACCTGCCGTTCATCGGCACGCTGGCGCCGCACGTCTACGGCGGCTGACGCCGTCCGGGCGACGGGTGGGAACAGCACGCCGTTCCCACCCGTTGTGCCGAGGTAGGAAAATACGTCGTGCCGTCGTGCTCCCGCCACGCGCGGGTGGTACTGCGGTACGGTCCAATGAACCGCTCTTCTCATGAGCAGATACCGGATGCGCCGCGGCCGAGGCCGCGTAGCGCCGTCGAGTGGCAGGAGGGACGGGGCGGCAACGCCCCGCATGGATGGACGTCAAGCGATACTTCCGTGCGCCGATCATGTGGATCGTGCTGGCCGTCCTCGCCGTCATCGTGTTGATGCAGGTCGTCTCGGACTCGAGCGGCTACAAGACGGCGGACACCGGCCAGGTCATTGCGGCGATCAACAGCAACCAGGTCAAGCAGGCGCAGCTCACCACAGGTGACTCCAACCTGATCAAGATCGAGCTGAAGGACGGCCAGCAGCTGCCGGCCAAGGCCAACGGCAAGGCCCCCAGCGGCAGCAAGTTCCAGGCCTCGTACGTCTCGGACGGCCAGGCGAACGCGATCGCCGACACGCTCCAGCAGTCGTACAAGAACGGCCAGCTGCCCAACAACTACACCGTCACCCCGGAGCGGCAGTCGACCTTCGTCAGCCTCCTGCTGTCGATGCTGCCGATCGTCATCATCGTCCTCGTCTTCCTGTTCCTGATGAACCAGATGCAGGGTGGCGGCTCCCGGGTCATGCAGTTCGGCAAGTCCAAGGCCAAGCTGCTCACCAAGGACACCCCGAAGACCACGTTCTCGGACGTCGCGGGCGCGGACGAGGCGGTGGAGGAGCTCCAGGAGATCAAGGAGTTCCTGCAGGAGCCGTCGAAGTTCCAGGCCGTCGGCGCCAAGATCCCCAAGGGCGTGCTGCTGTACGGCCCGCCCGGCACCGGCAAGACCCTGCTGGCCCGTGCCGTGGCCGGCGAGGCGGGCGTGCCGTTCTACTCCATCTCCGGTTCCGACTTCGTCGAGATGTTCGTCGGTGTCGGTGCCTCCCGGGTGCGCGACCTGTTCGAGCAGGCCAAGGCGAACGCCCCGGCGATCATCTTCGTCGACGAGATCGACGCCGTCGGCCGGCACCGCGGTGCGGGCCTCGGCGGCGGCCACGACGAGCGCGAGCAGACGCTGAACCAGCTGCTCGTCGAGATGGACGGCTTCGACGTCAAGGGCGGCGTCATCCTGATCGCCGCCACCAACCGCCCGGACATCCTGGACCCGGCGCTGCTGCGCCCGGGCCGCTTCGACCGGCAGATCGCCGTCGAGCGCCCCGACCTCCAGGGCCGCCTGGACATCCTCAAGGTGCACCAGAAGGGCAAGCCGATCGCGCCCGACGTCGACCTCTCGGCCGTCGCCAAGCGCACCCCCGGCTTCACCGGCGCGGACCTCTCCAACGTCCTCAACGAGGCGGCCCTGCTGACCGCCCGCTCGGACAAGAAGCTGATCGACAACCTCGTCCTCGACGAGGCCATCGACCGCGTCGTGGCCGGCCCGCAGAAGCGGACCCGGATCATGTCCGACCGCGAGAAGAAGATCACTGCGTACCACGAGGGCGGCCACGCCCTGGTCGCGGCGGCCTCCCCGAACGCGGACCCGGTCCACAAGATCACCATCCTGTCCCGCGGCCGCGCCCTGGGCTACACGATGGTGCTCCCGGACGAGGACAAGTACTCGACCACCCGCAACGAGATGCTCGACCAGCTGGCCTACATGCTGGGCGGCCGCGCCGCGGAGGAGCTGGTCTTCCACGACCCGACCACCGGCGCGTCCAACGACATCGAGAAGGCCACCGCCACGGCCCGCGCGATGGTCACCCAGTACGGCATGAGCGAGCGCCTCGGCGCGATCAAGTTCGGCTCCAGCGACTCCGAGCCGTTCCTCGGCCGCGAGATGGCCCACCAGCGCGACTACTCCGAGGAGATCGCCGGGCTGGTGGACGAGGAGGTCAAGAAGCTCATCGAGAACGCGCACAACGAGGCCTGGGAGATCCTGGTCGAGAACCGCGACGTGCTCGACAACCTCGTGCTGGAGCTGCTGGAGAAGGAGACGCTGAACAAGGAGCAGATCGCCGAGATCTTCTCCACGATCGTGAAGCGCCCCGCCCGCCCCGCGTGGACGGGCTCCTCCCGCCGCACCCCCTCCACCCGCCCGCCGGTGCAGTCCCCGAAGGAGCTGGCGCTGACCAACGGCGTCGCCTCCTCCCACGAGGCCGCCCCGGTGGACGTCATGAAGCTGCCGCCCGCCGAGGGCTCCACCGAGAGCTGAGCGGCCGCCCGTACGGAATGAATGCCGCGCCACCGGGGTTTGTACCCTGGAGGCGCGGCATTCGTGCTGCCGGGCCCGGTGCCCGACGAACGACCATCCACTGGCAATGAGGCAAGCGAGGCCCGCATGATCGACCCGGTGACTCTCGACGGTGAGCCCGCCGTCGGGCACTTCGACCAGAAGCGCGCCGAGAACGCGGTGCGCGAGCTGCTGATCGCCGTGGGCGAGGACCCGGACCGCGAGGGCCTGCTGGAGACGCCGGCCCGGGTGGCCCGCGCCTACAAGGAGATATTCGCGGGGCTCTGGCAGCAGCCGGAGGACGTGCTCACCACCACCTTCGACATCGGCCACGACGAGATGGTGCTGGTGAAGGACATCGAGGTCTTCTCGACCTGCGAGCACCACCTGGTGCCCTTCCGCGGCGTCGCGCACGTCGGGTACATCCCGGCCACCACCGGCAAGATCACCGGCCTGTCGAAGCTGGCCCGCCTGGTCGACGTCTACGCCCGCCGCCCGCAGGTCCAGGAGCGGCTGACCAGTCAGGTCGCCGACGCCCTGATGAGCATCCTGGAGCCCCGCGGCGCGATCGTCGTCATCGAGTGCGAGCACATGTGCATGTCGATGCGAGGCATCCGCAAGCCCGGCGCCAAGACCATCACCTCGGCCGTCCGCGGCCAGCTCCGCGACCCGGCCACCCGCGCCGAGGCGATGAGCCTGATCGCCGCCCGGTAGCACCCCGCGCGGCCCGCCCCGGGGCGGGCCGCGCTACTGCCGCGGCTCGCGGTCCGGCGGCGGCGCCAGCCGGTCGCTCATCCACTCCAGGGCCGCGGGAAGCTCCCGGCGCCAGGTCTCGAAGCTGTGCCCGCCGTCGTCCAGAAAGAGCGAGTCCACGGTGAAGTCGGGGTTGTTCGCCGCGACCTGCTGGGCGGTGGCCAGGAACTGCTGGGTCGCCTGGTAGTTGTCCTCCGTCCTGGTGCTGACCACCAGCAGCGAGGCGTGCGGGGCCGGCAGGTTCTTCAGCCGCCAGTTCAGGTCCGACTGCGAGGCGGCCTGCGCGTCGCCCCGGAAGAGGTCGCCGTCCGTCCAGCGGTCGTTCGGCACCTGGTAGTCCGCGTGCAGGGCGGCCGCGTTCGGGAAGGCGTCCGGACTGCGCATCGCCATCCGCAGCGCGCAGCTCCCCCCGGTCGAGTAGCCGAACACCCCCCAGGAGGCGGGGGAGTGGCTCGCCCGGTAGGCGGACCTGATCGCCGTCGGGACGTCCTTGGTGAACCAGGTCTCCGACCGCGGGCCGCCGGCCACGTCCACGCACTCGGTGTTCCGCGGCGGCGCCACCGTCGGCCGGGCCATCACCACGATCGTCGGCGACATCCGGCCGGCCCGCTCCAGCTCCGACACCGTCTGCGGCACCCGCAGCCCCTCCACCAGGTGCAGCGACGGGCCGGGGTAGCCGCCGATCGCCAGCATCACCGGGAACCGTTCGCGGGCGTACTTCGGGACGAAGTACTCCGGCGGCAGGTAGACGAAGACCTGGTCGGACAGCCCCGACTCGGTGCCCGTCACCTTCACCGAGTCGACCCGCCCGACCTCCTCCGGCCTGCCCGCCGGCAGCACGTCCTTCACCGTCTCCAGCCCGCCCTCGGAGGTCGGCTCGACCAGCTTCTGGGAGTCCGGCGCCGCGCCCTTGGCGTGCTCCGAGCTGGTCAGCGCCAGGGCGGCCCCGCCCGGGTGCAGCAGGTCGTTCCACGAGGTGTAGAAGCTGTACGTGTTGTTGACCGCCAGCGCCAGCACCCCCAGCACCGAGACCTGAACCACCGTCAGCAGGCCCAGGCGCCCCAGCACCGGCAGCGGCCGCTGGCGGGCCAACCGGGGCCACAGCCAGAGGGTGGCGGCCAGGCCCGCGACCGCCGTCGCGATCAGCGAGTACACCAGCGACCTGCTGGTCAGTTCCATGGCGGCGCCTTCCGTCGGGCAGGGTGGGGCCAGGGTTCATCGTGCGTTCGCCCACCACCCCGGGCCACCGGGGCTAGCCTGACCGGGCGTCGGATTCCGACGCCGCCCGGGGTGCTGATCCGGGTGCAACCGAGGCCCTAGAATGCGGCGTCCACCGAGTGCAGTGCGTGAACCACCGTCCCCGTCGTGACGGCCGCTGCGCGCCGTCCCCGCGACCGCCGTCCGGTCGCCCGGTCCCCTGCCGGACCGGGCCCGGGAGCGGTCCACCACCCGTCCCCAGGCTCCCCCTCGGCCCGGGAGGCGCCCGACCGGCATGCCCGCCGGCGGGGCCTTCTTGACCAGCGGATTGCCCGATCAAGGAATAGTCATGAAGGTCCATCACAACTCCTACTTCGGAGTGACAGGACGAGCCGGATCAGCCCCTACGCTGAACTTCCATGAGCGTTCCCGTGTCCGTTGAGCCGTCGACCGAGCAGCCCCGCCGAGGCGGGCTGCAGACGCTGCGCACCCAGGCCGCGGCCGTACCCCGCGCCTGGCTTCCGGGCGTGGTCGGCTACGCCTGCCTGCTGATCGGCCTGCTCGACATCTGCAGCGCCGTCTTCCCGAAGCTCCGCCACACCCGGATGCACACCTTCGCCGGGCAGCTGCCCGGCGCGACCACCACGCTCGCCGCGGCGGGCACGCTCATGGTCGGCGTCCTGCTGGTGCTCCTCGCCCACGCCCTGCGCCGCCGCAAGCGGCGGGCCTGGCGCGCGGTCGTCGTCCTGCTGCCCATGGGCGCCGCCCTGCACCTGCTGCGCTGGCACCAGACCGGCCCCGCCGTGATCTCCCTGGTGCTGTTCGCGGTGATCCTGGTGCACCGCCGCGAGTTCTACGCCAAGGCCGACCCGCGCACCCGCTGGCGCGCGCTCGCCAACCTGGTCGTCATGGGCGTCTTCAGCGTCCTGCTCGGCCTGCTGATCGTGAGCGTCCACCCGAAGTCGGAGATCGGCGACCCGTCGACGGTCCAGCGCCTGGAGGAGACGGTCTACGGCCTCTTCGGCTTCGACGGCCCGATCCGCTACGGCTCCGACCGGATCTCCGACCTGGTCGCCTACTCGCTCGGCGCGCTCGGCCTGCTGACCGCCTTCACCTCGGCCTACCTGCTGCTGCGCCCGGAGAAGCCCGAGCCGGAGCTCACCGTCGAGGACGAGGTCAAGGTCCGCGAGCTGCTGGCCCGCCACGGCACCCGCGACTCGCTCGGCTACTTCGCGCTCCGCCGCGACAAGAGCGTCCTCTTCTCGCCCTCCGGCAAGGCCGCCATCTCCTACCGCGTCGTCTCCGGCGTGATGCTTGCCTCCGGCGACCCGGTCGGTGACGTCGAGGCCTGGCCCGGCGCGATCAAGGTCTTCATGGCGGAGGCCCGCGAGCACGCCTGGGTCCCCGCGGTGATGGGCTGCAGCGAGGTCGGCGGCGAGGTCTGGACGCGCGAGGCCGGCCTCGACGCGCTGGAGCTCGGCGACGAGGCGATCGTCGACACCGCGACCTTCTCGCTCTCCGGCCGCGCCATGCGCAACGTCCGCCAGATGGTCAAGCGGATCGAGCGCAACGGCTACTCCTGCCAGGTCCGCCGGGTCGGCGACCTCACCCTGGAGGAGCGCCGGCAGATCGCCGACGCCGCCTGCCGCTGGCGCGGCACCGACACCGAGCGCGGCTTCTCCATGGCGCTCGGCCGCTTCGGCGACCCGACCGACGACCGCTGCGTCGTCGTCACCGCCCACAAGGCCCCGGCCGAGGGCGAGCCGGCCGGCGCGCCCGGCAGCGACCTCAAGGCGGTGCTGCACTTCGTGCCCTGGGGCCCCGACGGCATCTCGCTGGAGCTGATGCGTCGCGACCGCGAGGCCGACCCCGGCCTCAACGAGCTGCTCATCGTCGCCGCCCTGCAGGCCGTCCCCGCCATGGGCGTCAAGCGGGTCTCGCTGAACTTCGCGATGTTCCGCTCCGCCCTCGCCCGCGGCGAGCGGATCGGCGCGGGCCCGGTGCTGCGCGCCTGGCGCGGCCTGCTGGTGTTCCTCTCCCGCTGGTTCCAGATCGAGTCGCTGTACAAGTTCAACGCCAAGTTCCAGCCGGAGTGGGAGCCCCGCTTCCTCGTCTACAAGCAGACCCGGGACCTCCCGCGGATCGGCTTCGCGGCGATGCAGGCGGAGGCCTTCATCACCCTCGGCATGCCGCGCCTGGGCCGCGCCAAGCAGCGCCAGGGCCTCATGCCCGAGCCCGACCAGGCTCGGCTGGCCGCGGTCACCGAGGCCGCCTGACCGACGGCCGCGCGGCACGGCCCGCACCACCCGCCTGCGGCGGGCACCGGACCCCGGTGCCCGCCGCGGGCGCGTTCCGGCGGCCCGATCCGGCCGCCGGGTGGCTCGATAATGGCCCCATGGACAACCTGCCCGGCCTCCCGACCCTCGACCGCTGCGCCGTGATGGGGGTGGTGAACGTCACCCCCGACTCCTTCTCCGACGGCGGCCTGTGGCTCGATCCGGCCGCGGCGGTGGCGCACGGCCTGCGGCTCACCGCCCAGGGCGCCGACCTGATCGACGTCGGCGGCGAGTCCACCCGGCCCGGCGCCCAGCGGGTCACCGAGGAGGAGGAGCTGCGCCGGGTCGTCCCCGTCGTCCGCGAGCTCGCCGCCGCCGGCGCGGTCGTCTCGGTGGACACCATGCGGGCGAACGTCGCCGCCGCCGCGGTGGAGGCCGGCGCCCGGCTGGTCAACGACGTCTCCGGCGGCCTCGCCGACCCCGGGATGGCCGAGGTGGTCGCCGCCACCGGCGCGCCCTTCGTGGTGATGCACTGGCGCGGCCAGTCCGCCGACATGGACTCCCTCGCCGTCTACGACGACGTGGTCGCCGACGTCACCGCCGAACTCACCGCCCGGGTGGCCGCCCTGCTGGCCGCCGGCGTCAAGGAGGAGCAGCTCGTCCTCGACCCCGGCCTCGGCTTCGCCAAGACCTCCGAGCACAACTGGGCCCTGCTCGGCCGGCTCGACGCGCTGACCGCGCTCGGCCGCCCCGTGCTCGTCGCCGCTTCGCGCAAGCGCTTCCTGGGTACGCTGCTCGCCAACCCGGAAACCGGGGAGCTGCGCCCGGCGAGGCAGCGGGACGACGCCACCGCGGCGGTCTCCGTGCTCTCCGCCCGGGCCGGCGCCTGGGCCGTCCGGGTGCACGACGTGGCCGGCACGGCGGACGCCGTACGAGTGGTCGCGGCCTGGCAGCAGGCCGCCCGAAGGGGGTAGGCGTGGCAGGAGCCCGGCAGGAGACACAGTGCGGGACGACGACGAGGCCGGCCCGCCGATCGGAGGCGGCACGATGAGCGGCGACCGGGCGGCGGCCCTGGAAGTGGACCGCGAGGCCGTCCTGGCGGCGAACCAGGCGCTCTACGAAGCACTGGAGAACGGCGACCTGGAGGCCGTCGAGGCCATCTGGCTGGGCGCCGGGGACGCCGACGACAAGACCGGCGTGGTCTGCGTCCACCCGGGCTGGCCGGTGCTGCGCGGGCGGGCCCAGGTCACCCGCTCGTACATGCTGATCATGGCCAACACCGAGTACATCCAGTTCTTCCTGACCGACGTCGAGTGCGAGGTGCAGGGCGATGTGGCCCTCGTCACCTGCACCGAGAACATCCTCTCCGGCGGCGAGGCCGAGGAGGAGGGCGAACTCGGCCCGCTGGTCGGCGGCAAGGTCGTCTCCACCAACCTCTTCCGCCGCACCCAGGACGGCTGGCGGATCTGGTCGCACCACGGCTCACCCGTTCTGACCAGCGGAGACGACGAGGACGAGGACTGACCCCGCAGGAGGGCCCCGCAGCGTCGCCGGAACGGCACGAAACGTTCACGTCAATCGCCGATCCGGCGCGCGTGGCGCCCCGCCCTGCCGGGTAGACGGTCTGGACCGCGGGCACCCGGAGGTAGATTCGAGGGACGGCGGGCGACGGTGCCCGCCTTCGCCCTGTCCTCGGTCGGGGCCGTCTTCCTGGGAGCAGTGATTCGTTTGCTGGACCGCGTCACCCTGCGGGGCCTGCGTGCCCGCGGCCACCACGGCGTCTTCGAACGGGAGCGCCTCGAGGGCCAGACCTTCGTCGTCGACCTCGTGCTCTTCCTGGACACCCGGCCGGCCGCGGCGGGCGACGACCTCACCAAGACCGCCCACTACGGCGTGATCGCCGAGGAGGTCACCGCGGTGATCGCCGGCGACCCCGTCGACCTGATCGAGACGCTCGCCCAGCGCATCGCGGACCAGTGCCTCAAGCACGAGCCCGTCCAGGAGGTCGAGGTCACCGTGCACAAGCCGGACGCCCCGATCACCGTCCCGTTCGACGACGTGACCGTCACCATCCACCGGGGCCGCGCATGACGTGCCGGCTGCCCCGCCCCCGAGCCGCAGAGGGAACCCGATGAGCACCAGTGACCCGACCGCCTCGCCGACCACGTTCGACCTGGAGCGCCGGGTGGACAGTGCCGACTCCACCCTGCAGACCGTCCGCCACGCCGCGATCGCCCTCGGCGCCAACCTCGGCAACCGCCTGGAGACCCTCCAGGGAGCCGTCGACGCCCTCGCCGACACCCCGGGCATCAAGGTGACCGCGGTCTCCGGAGTGTTCGAGACGGACGCCGTCGGCGGCCCCGCCGACCAGCCGTCCTACTTCAACGCCGTGGTGCTGCTGCGCACCACGCTGCCCGCCGAGTCGCTGCTGGAGCGCGGCAACGCCGTCGAGGACGCGTTCGGGCGGGTCCGCGAGGTCCGCTGGGGCCCGCGCACCCTCGACGTCGACATCCTCGCCGTGGAGGGCGTCCTCAGCGACGACCCGCACCTGCTGCTGCCGCACCCGCGCGCCCACGAGCGCGCCTTCGTGCTCGCCCCCTGGCTGGACGCCGACCCCACGGCCGAGGTACCCGGCCGCGGCCAGGTCGCCGACCTCCTGAAGGAGCTCGGCGGCGAGGACGCCCAGGGCGTCCGCCGCCGCGCCGACCTGCAGCTGCGCCTGCCGGAGTAGGACCGCCGCACGGCCCGGCGGGCGGGAACTTCCCCGCCCGCCGGGCCGTCCGTACAGGTGGCGCGCGACGGCCCGGTACGGTGGGCACGCACCGCCGCACCGCGACGGTCCGTCAGGGACAGCAGTCCGTCGCCTCCGCCGGGAAGGACATCGTCCGCGTGAAGCCGCTCCGTCTGCGCCTGCTGCTCGGCATCACCGCCGTGGCGGGGGTGCTCTCCTGGTCCGGGGCCAAACTCTGGGGGTCGCTGGGCAGCCTGCCCGGTGTCCCGGCCGCGGCACCGCTGGTGCTCGCGGCGGTCGCCGTGGTGCTGCTCGCCACCGCGATCTCGCTGCGCTCCCGGCTGAAGGCGGTCCGCGAGCGGCAGCCGGACGCCAAGGGCGTGGACCCGCTGCACGCCGCCCGGGCCCTGGTGCTCGCGCAGGCCAGCGCACTGGTCTCCGCGGTGGTCACCGGCATCTACGCCGGCACCGGGGTCTACCTGCTGGAGCAGCTCGACATCGCCGCCCGCAAGTCGCAGGCGGTCACCGCCGGCTTCGCCGTCCTGGCCGGCGCCGCCGTGATGGCCGCCGCGCTCTGGCTGCAGCACATCCTCCGGCTGCCCGAGGACCACGACAACGGCCGGCGCCACCCGGCCGAGCCCTCCCCGCGCTGACCCGCCCCTTCCGGGGTCCGGCCGTTCCGGACTCCGGCGCGGGGTTCAGCGCGGCGGCACCGCGGTGGTCTCCGCGCCCCGCCCGGCGACCACCCGGCCGATGTTCTCCAGCGAGGCGGACGGCCCGTCCGGTGCCGCGTCGAAGTACGCGGAGTGGCTGGCGAACGGGTGCTCGGGATCGCCCGGTGCCACCTCGAAGCGGTGCGCACCGAAGCCGGCGTCCGCCGGGTCCCGGCCGAACCACAGCTCGTCCGGGCCGGCCGCCTGCCCGAGCGCCGCCGCGGCCGGGCCGCCCAGCAGCATCCCGCCGGCCACCCCGGAACCGGCCGGCAGCCGTCCCACCGGATCGTGCTCGGCCACCCCGACGTACACGTGGCCGGCGCCCACCCTCAGCCGGTCCGCCCGGTCCACCCCGGCCCCGGGACTGCCCACCAGCACCACGTCGTCCATCCCGGTGCCGTCCTGCCGGGCGGCGAGCCCGACGACCAGCGAACCGTAGCTGTGCCCGACCGCGGTGACGTGCGCCGGCTCCCCCGGCCGGGCCGCCCGCAGCCCGCCCAGGAAGCGGTTCAGGTCGGCCGCGCCGGCCTTCGCCCGGGCGTCGCCCGCGACCTCGGCGGAGCGCAGGCTCAGCCCCTCGTTCGGCGGGGCGTCGTAGCCCAGCCACACCATCGCCGCCGTCGTCCGGCCGCCCCCGCAGCGGGCCGCCGCGGTGCGGATCCGCTCCGCCCGCTCGGCGTCCCCGCGACCCGCGGCGGCCAGCTCGGTGCCGAAGCCCGGCACGTACACCGCCACGTCGTCCGCGGTGTCCGGGTCGCCGTACCCGAGGACGGCCCGGCCCTGGCCCTGTGCACCGAGCGCGAGCAGCAGCAGGTCGCCGCCCGCCGGATCGCCCTCGGCCAGCCGGGCGGCGACCGCCCGCAGGCCCTCCCGCAGCGGGCCGGGCAGCACGTCCGGGTGCTCCAGCAGCCGGGACAGCTGCAGCCGGTTGGCACGGTCCCGGTCGCGGGCGGGCAGCCCGTCCAGGGCACCGACCAGGTCCGGTCGACCCTCCGTCAGGGCCGCACGGGCGCCCGGCGCCAGAGCGCGCCACCAGGCGGCGACCTCGCCGGGGCCGGCGCCGGGCGGCGGCAGCAGCGCCCGCAGCGCGGCGTTCAGCGGCTCCCGCGGGTCGGACAGCCGGCCGAGGCCCGCCACCGCCGCGGCCGGCGTCAGCGCCCGGCCGTCCCGGGCCGCCGCGGCCAGTGCCGTCAGCCGCTCGGCGCCGGCGGTGACCGCACTCACCGCCGCCGCGACCGCACCCGCGGGATCGCCCGGCATCGCCGCCTGCGCCACCGCGAAGGCCTCCGCCGCCTGACGCAGCGTCTCCTGGACGAGCGTCAGCTCCACCCAGGCCGCCTGCAGTCGGCCGGTGGCCCGGTCGACCGCGGCACCCGCCAGCTCGGCGGCCCGGCCCTGCCAGCCGGAGCCGTGCACCCCGCCCGCGGTCTGCCGGGCCCACGCCTGGTGGTGCCCCTCCAGCGCGGCGGCCAGGGCGCCGTACGCGGTCGCGGCGGCGGGCAGTTCGGCCGGCCGGGCGGCGGCCAGCGCGGCGGCGTCCACCTCAGCCCGCCGGGGTGAGGCTGCGGCGGACGGACTCGTCGGCGGCGGTGTAGCCGTCGGCCGTCCGCACCAGATCGGCGCCGATCGTGCCGAGGTCGTCCGCCAGCCGCTCGAACAGCCGGTGCCACGCATCGGCGCAGTCCCGCAGCGCGGCGGCCGTCCGCCAGCCCGGCAGCGCCGCGGCCGCCGCGTCGGCCGGACCGAGCACCGCACGGGCATCGGCGCGCAGCTGCTCCGCGGTCCGCCGGGCGGCCTGCCCGGCCGCGGTCAACTCGCCTGGGTGCACACGGAAACCGGGGGACACGGGCACCTCGCTCAACGGTCGGAATGACGCCCGCCATGGTAACGGCACGTGATTGCCCAAGAGCGCCGAGTATTTCCGACGGGCTGTCAAGAGCCGAATGAGTGGCGAGGCTGACAGGGCCCCGATTCGCACGCTAGTTTCTTGGCATGTCTCGTGGACGCCACCGTCATTCCTCCGTCCTCGGCCGCTACGCGCCACCTGTCGCCATCGGTGTGCTCGTGCTCGCCGCCGTGGCCGCGTTGGTGGCCACACCGGATCCGGTGGTGGCGCGTTCCGTCGGCGTCGCCGCCGTGGTCGCGGCCGTCGGACTCGGCCTCCTGCTGCGCCAGCGCGACCGTGCGGCCCGGGCCGCCCTGCAGCTCGCCGCGACCAGGCGGCTGCGCCTGGAGGAGCGGTTCGAGGAGCAGCTCGCCGAGGCCGAGTACGCGGCCGAGGTCGCCGAGGAGCGGGCCACCCGCTTCGGCCGCCGGCTGACCGCCGAGAAGTCCCGGCTCGCCAAGGCCGAGACCGAGATCGCCCGCCTGCTGCGCGAGCGCGCCGTCGCGGTCGCCGAGCAGGCCATGCGCGAGGCCGAGGCCGCCAAGCGCGCCCTGGAGGCCGCCCGCCCCAAGCACCCGGCCAGCCCGGCCGCGTACGTGCGGGCCGCCGCCGCGCTGCGCCACCTGGAGCGCGTCGGCAACGAGGCGGAGGCGCGCCGCCGCGAGGGCGAGGCACGGGCCCAGCTGGAGCTCCGGCCGCGGATGCCCGAGCCGGTGCCCGTCGCCCGCCCGAAGGCCCGGGAGACCGCCCCGGCGGCCGTCGTGCCGGCCCCCGAGCCGGCTGCCGACCGGCCGCTCACCGCACCGCCCGCGCTGCGTCCCCGCACCGGCACCGTCGTGCCCGCCGCCCGCGTCCGGGCGGCCGGGCGGGGCCCCGGATTCAGCTTCTTCGGCCGGCCCGCCACCGCCGCGGCACTGCGGGCCGCCGCCCCGGCGCCCGCCGTCGGCGACCTGGCCGACCTGGCCGACCTGGCCGACGTGGTCGGCGACGAGGCCCTGGCCGAGAGCGTCCGCTACGCGGCCCCCGCGGCGCAGGCCCTCCCCGTGGAGCAGGCGCCTTCGGCCGAGCAGGCCCCTCCGGTGGAGCCGGCCCGGACGGAGCCGGCCCCGCTGGCGGACGCCGAGCACGGCCGCCCCGAGGTGGTCGACCTGACGCCGCACGAGGACACCGAGATGCTGCAGCTCCCCGAGCTGCGCGCCGGGCGCTCCTGACGGCGGACGCAGGCACCGGCACGAACGCAGAACGGGCGATGCCCGGGAATCCGCTGGGATTCCCGGGCATCGCCCGTTCGTGGCGTGCCGGAGGTTGACGGACCGGCAGGCTGCCGGTGCGTCAGACGTTGACGCCGAAGTCCTGCGCGATGCCGACCAGGCCCGAGGCGTAGCCCTGGCCGATGGCGCGGAACTTCCACTCGGCGCCGTTGCGGTAGAGCTCGCCGAAGATCATGGCGGTCTCGGTGGCGGCGTCCTCCGACAGGTCGTAGCGGGCGATCTCGGCGCCGCCGGCCTGGTTGAGCACGCGGATGTAGGCGTTGCGGACCTGGCCGAAGCTCTGGCCGCGGCTGACCGCGTCGTAGATCGAGACCGGGAAGGTGATCCGGGTGACGTCGGCCGGCAGGGCGGCCAGGTTGACGTTGATCTGCTCGTCGTCGCCGGCGCCCTCGCCCGTCCGGTTGTCACCGGTGTGGACGACCGTGTTGTCCGGGGTGGCGGTGTTGTTGAAGAAGACGAAGTGACGGTCGGAGTACACCTTGCCGTCGTTGTTCAGCACGATCGCGCTGGCGTCGAGGTCGAACTCCGCGCCGGTGGTGGTGCGGACGTCCCAACCGAGGCCGACGGTGATGGCGGCCAGGCCGGGGGCCTCCTTGGTCAGCGAGACGTTGCCACCCTTGGAGAGGCTCACGGGCATGGTGTGTGTGTCCCTTCGGTCGCTTTTGTTCGGAAGAACGCTGTTCGCGGGGGCCATGGTTCCAGGCCCGGCCGAATTTCTCGTACGAACCGTCGCTCAGCGGCGTGCCGCGGGCGCGCGGGGCCGGCGGAGCGCCGGTCAGATCCGGGGGAAGCGGCCCTGCACCGACCAGATGTTCGGATTGTCGGCCAGGCCCTCGTGCAGGTCCGTCAGATCGGCCAGCACGTCCTGCAGGAAGTCGCGGGCCTCGCGACGGAAGTCCGCGTGGCGCACCACCAGCGGCTCGGCGTCCCGCAGCCAGGTCGCGGTGACCTCCACCCAGCCGAACCGGCGGGCGAACCGCAGCAGCTCGGTGTTCTGGGTGAAGTCGAGGTCGGCGGTCTGCACGGCGGCGGAGCGGCTGCCCTGCGGGTCCTCGTCCAGCTGCTCGGCGATGTCGCACAGCGCCCAGGCGAAGTCCAGCACCGGCACCCAGCCCCAGCGGGTCTCCACGGCCTCGCCGTCCACCTCCAGGTAGACGTCGCCGCAGAACAGGTCGTACCGCAGGCTCCGGACGGGGGCCTGCCGGTAGTCGGTCTGCGGCGGGTCGGGGAAGCGGTTGGACAGGGAGTACCCGAGCTCGATCACGCCTCATTCTCGCAGGAACGGGCAGTACCCCCGGAGGGCGGCGACCTCGGGGGCAGCCGCCAGGGGCGCGGGGAACTGCGCGATTCGGATGCGGCTCACGGGGCGTACCGGGGCTCGGCCGGATCAGGTCGTGCAGCCACCCCGGGACTGCGCAGTTCTCCCACAGCCTTCGGCCGGGAGGTGCCCCCGCGCGCCCCGAAGTCGTTTCGCTCCGTGCGGTTAACCGGGTGACCTCGGGGCGGTGGGGCGGGATGATGGACGCATGTCCGAGCCCATCCGCGTACGGGGGTCGGTGGTCGTCCCCGACGCCGAGCTCGTCTGGCGCTTCTCGCGTTCCTCCGGCCCCGGCGGCCAGCACGTGAACACCTCCGACACCCAGGTCGAGCTGCGCTACGACCTGGCGGCGTCGGCCGCCCTGCCCCCGGTGTGGAAGGAGCGCGCCCTGGAGCGCCTCGCCCACCGCCTGGTGGACGGCCGGGTGCTGGTCGTGCGGGCCTCCGAGCACCGTTCGCAGTGGCGCAACCGGGAGACCGCCGCCGCGCGGCTGGCCGCGCTGCTCGGCGAGGCGACCGCGCCGCCGCCGAAGGCGCGCCGGGCGACCCGGCCGAGCCGCGGCATGGTCGAGCGCCGGCTGGAGAACAAGCGGCACCGCGCGCAGCTGAAGCAGGGCAGGTCCCGGGTCCGGCCGGCGGACTGACGCCGCGTCGGGCCGCGGGCCGGCGGGCGGCGGCGGTGGTTCAGGCGAGCTTGCGGTAGTCGCCGCGGAAGTACAGCAGCGGCTTGGCGCCGGGCTGCTGCACCCGGGCCTCCAGCACCCGGCCGATCACCAGGACGTGGTCGCCCGCGGTCACCCGCTGCTCGGTGCGGCACTCCACGGTCGCCAGTGCGCCCTCGATCAGCGGGGCGCCGCTGTGCTCCCCGCGGCGGTGCGGGGTGTCGGCGAAGAGCAGCCGGTCGCTGAGCCGGCCCTTCATGGCGAACCGGGAGGCGGCGGTGCGCTGCTCCTCGGCGAGCAGGGAGACGGCCCAGGTCTCGGCGCGGGTGAGCACGTCGTCCATCCGGGAGTCCTCGCGGACCGAGATCAGCACCAGCGGCGGCTCCAGCGACACCGACAGGAACGAGGTCGCCGTCATGCCCGCGTCCTCGCCGTCCTCCGGGTCGTTGGCGGTCACCAAGGCGACGCCCGAGGCGAGCTGCGAGAGGGCGGCCCGGAACTCGTCGGGGCCGGCCGTACGGATGGGCGAGGGTTGCGAGGAGGTGTGCACGTACCGCACGGTAGTCCGCGCCCGCGCGGAGCGGAATCGGGCCCTGGTCGTAGGACCGGGGGCCGGTACGGGCCGCCCTGTCGCGGTCCGTTGTCCGGGTTCGTCATGGTTTGCGGCTGCCCGGAGCGGAGTGGACACGGGCAAGTGGTGTGATTTGAGTCACAAGTGACGGCCTATTGCTGACCGAGCGTGCCTATCGCTGTGCTCGCTGTGATTCAGTTCTTCTGGCAATCGGACGATAACCATCACCGCCAATCCGAAGCAGCCGGGGAGCCCCCGCATGGAAGCCGAGTCGGAGCCCTACGTCCGCCTCGCGACCCTCCGCACCTTGCACCGGGTCGTGGCGGACCTCAACGCTGCCCGCAGCCTGGCCGGCACGCTGCAGGCCGTGGTGGAGGGGGCCGTGCACGGGCTCGGGTTCGACGCGGCCGCGGTGAGCCTCGTCCGGCCCGACGGCGACCTGGTGGTGGCGGCGGTCTGGGAGGTCGAGGAGAGCGGGGTGGGCGGCCCGGCGGTGCTGCTCGGCCAGGTCGGCTCCCGGGAGTCCTGGGACCGCATGCTCGGCGTCAGCGACCACTGGGGCACGCTGCGCTTCCTGCCGTACGACCGGGGCTGGGCGATCGGCACCGACGTGCCGACCTGGACGGGCGACGGCCCGCTGCCGGTCTACGCCAACGACTGGCACCCCCGCGACTTCCTCTTCGCGCCGATGTACAGCGCCGGCGGCGACCTGCTCGGGGTGCTCTCGGTCGACCGGCCGCGCAGCGGCAAGCGGCCCGGCGCCTGGACGCGCGAGGCCCTGGAGATGTTCTCCCTGCAGGCTTCCATCGCGATCGGCAACGCCAGGCTGCGCGCCGAGATGCAGCGCGCGCTCGCCCGACTGGAGAAGGAGCAGCAGGCACTGCGGGCCAGCGAGGAGAGCTTCCGTCAGGCCTTCGAGTACGCGCCCAGCGGGATGGCCATCACCGAGCTGCACGGCGCCGCGCGCGGCCAGCTCACCCGGGTCAACGACGCGCTGTGTCGGCTGCTCGGCCGCCCCCGGGCGACGCTGCGCCGGCAGAGCTTCGCCGACCTCGTCCACCCGGAGGACCTCGCCCTGCTGCAGCGCACCAGTGCCGAGGGCGGCCGCGCCGAGCTGCGGCTCTCCCGCCGGGACGGCGGCTACCAGTGGGTCTGCCTGCGCAACTCGGTGGTGGCGGACGCAGGCGAGGGCCCGAGCTTCCTGCTGACCCACGTCGAGGACATCGAGGACCGCAAGCGCCACGAGCTGCAGCTGGCCCACCGGGCCAGCCACGACGCGCTGACCGGCCTGCCGAACGGCGCCGAGCTGCGCACCCGCCTCGGCCGCCGGCTGTGCAGCCTGCCGCCCGCCGCGGCCGCCGGGCACGGTCCGGCCTTCGCCCACCCCGAGTTCTCCTACAGCGCGCACACCGCCTACGACGGCCCCGGCGGCCCGACCGCCCTGGCGCACGGCTACGGCACCTCGGACCCGGCCTTCGACCGCGACCTGGAGGCCTTCGCCGCGGGCGAGGTGCTCAGCCGCTTCGACCACGACCCGGCGCACGTGCACACCGCGGTGCCCGCGGAGCAGTCGGACGGCCCGGAGCCGTGGAACGCGGGGCACGGGGCGCACCGGGCGCCGGGCGCGCCGGACAAGGGCCTGGCGGTGCTCTTCTGCGACCTGGACGGCTTCAAGTCCATCAACGACCGGTTCGGCCACAACGCGGGCGACGCGGTGCTGATCGAGGTGGCGCGGCGGCTGCAGCAGGCCGTCCGCGAGGGGGACACCGTCGCCCGGCTCGGCGGCGACGAGTTCGTGGTGCTGGCCGACGGCATCGGCCGCGAGGAGGCGAAGGACCTCGCCGGCCGGCTGCGGAACGCGATCATCCCGCCGATGCGGATCGACAACCGGGCGATGCGGGTCGGTGTCAGCCTCGGCATCGGCTGGGCGGGCTGCGGCATGTCGATCGAAGAGGTGCTGCACGCCGCCGACGAGCGGATGTACGACGAGAAGCGGGCGCGTGGAGGTTCGGTGAGGGGAACGCGGGGGGAGCGTTCCCACCGTCGCGCCGGTTAGCACATCCCTTGATCGGCTTTCCCCGCGGTGGGCCCCGGCAGGTAGGGTGCCGCTGGTACGAGCGTCCATCATCTGCCCGGGGAGTGTGCACCGTGACCACGGACGGCAGCAACGGCGCGCCCGAGGGCGCGGGCGACGACGACCCGTTCGCCTACCTCTACCGCCCGGCCGACGGCTCCGCCGCGCCCGCCCAGCCGCGCAGCTCGTACAGCCGACCGATGGAGGTCGGCCGCGCGCAGTACGGCCAGCAGGCGGCGGCCCGCCCCCAGCAGCCCTACCCGCCGCAGCCGTCGTTCGGCCAGGCCTCGCAGACCACGCCGCTGCCGCCGCAGCAGAGCCGGTACGCCGAGCGCTCCCGCCCGCAGCCGGGCGAGGACCGGCAGGGCTCGGGCCGCGGCAAGGGCGCGGTGATCGGTGCGGTGGCCGTGATCGCCGCCGTGGCGATCGGCGTGGGCATCGCGCTCTCCACCGGTGACCCGGGCAAGAAGGACAAGGCCGCGCCGAACCCGACGGCGGCCTCCGCGCAGGCCTCGACGGGTGCCCCGGCCTCGCCCACCGCGTCGGCGAGCCCGACGCCGGACGGCAAGCCGGTCGCCGACGCGTCCAAGCTGCAGGCGCAGAACGCCCCGGCGGCGAGCAGCGTGAAGGGTGCGATCTCCGCCGACGGCAGCTATCTGGCGCTGCAGGGCGGCTCGACGGTGACCTGGACGGTGACCGCCCAGCAGGCCGGCCAGACCAAGTTCTGGCTGCACTTCAACAACACCGGCTCGGACACGCCCGCGCAGGTCACCGTCAACGGCAAGGACCACCCCGGCGGAGTGACCTTCAAGAACTACTCCAAGGGCAATTCGGACGCGAACCGTGCCTGGTACAGCACCAACATATGGCCGCAGCTGGTGGCCGGGACGAACACCCTGACGGTGACCCTCCCGGCCGGCAGCGGCAGCATCCTGCTCGACCAGGTCGCGCTGACGGACATGTCGGTCAGCGAATACCCGAAGAACTGACGACGGCGGCGAGGCGGGCGACCGCGGCGGCGGCCGCCGCGCGCCCGTCCGCGAGGTAGCGGCGCGGGTCGGTGACCCGCCCGTCCGCGGCGAGGTGCTCGCGGACGGCCCGGGTGAAGACGGTGTTGAGCGCCGTCCCGATGTTGATCTTCACCAGGCCGGCGGCGATGCCCGCGGACAGCTCCCCGTCGGGGACCCCGGAGCTGCCGTGCAGCACCAGCGGCACCGGGACGGCCGCGGCCAGGCGGCCGATCAGCGCGTGGTCCAGGACGGCGGTGCGGGTGGTCATCGCGTGCGAGCTGCCGACCGCGACGGCCAGCGCGTCCACCCCGGTGTCCTCGACGTAGCGGGCGGCCTCCGCCGGGTCCGTCCGGGCGCCCGGGTCGTGCGGGGAGAGCGGCGGCTCGCCCTCCTTGCCGCCGATCCGGCCGAGCTCGGCCTCCAGGTGCAGCCCGTGCCGGTGCGCCCAGGAGACGGCCTCGGCGGTCGACTTGACGTTGTCGTCGTGCGGCAGCCGGGAGGCGTCGTACATGGCGGAGGAGAAGCCGGCCGCCGGTGCGGCGTGCAGCAGGTCGAGGTCCTCGACGTGGTCGAGGTGGAGCGAGAGCGGCACCCCGGCGGACGCGGCGATCTCGGCGCAGGCGCGCGCCAGCGGCAGCACCCGGCCGCCGTGGTGGCGGACGGCGTTCTGACTGATCTGCAGCACCGCGGCGGTACCGGCGCGTTCGGCGCCCTCGGCGACGGCCTGGGCGTGCTCCAGGCTGATCACGTTGAAGGCGGGCAGGCCGCGGCGGTCGGCCGCCGCCTGGGCGAGCAGGTCGGCGGTGGCGGCAATGGGCATGGGTGTCCCCCAGGGGGTGAGTGACGGGACGCAGTGCCGCCACTCACCCCCGGTGGGACGGGGGATCAGACCGAGGAGACGGTCCTGGCGAGGCGGTCCGCGCCGGTGATCCACTCGCCGCGGCGCATCACCGCGACGAGGTCGTACGTGAGCGAGTCGAGGACGACGAGGTCGGCGTACTTGCCGGTCTCCAGCGACCCGACCGAGTCCGCCAGGCCGAGCAGCCGGGCCGGAACGGTGGACAGGGACTCGACGGCCTGGCCGAGGCTCAGGCCGTTGACGGTGACGGAGCGCCGGAACGCCACGTCGAGGGTGAGGGTGGAGCCGGCGATGGAGCCGCCCTCGACCAGCCGCGCGACCCCGTTCTCCACCCGGACCTCCAGCGGCCCGAGCGGGTAGAGGCCGTCGCCCATGCCGGCCGCGCCCATCGCGTCGGTGATCAGCGCGACCCGGCCGGAGCCGGCGGTGCCGTAGGCGAGGTCCAGCACCGAGGGGTGCAGGTGGACGCCGTCGTTGATCAGCTCGACGGTGACCCGCTCGTCCTCCAGCAGGGCGACGATCGGGCCGGGGGCGCGGTGGCCGATGGCGGGCATCGCGTTGAAGAGGTGGGTGGCGACGGTCGCGCCCGCCTCGATGGCCTCCAGGGTCTTCGCGTAGTCGGAGTCGGTGTGGCCGACCGCGGCGATCACGCCGAGGTCCGCGAGCATCCGCACGGACTCCAGACCGCCGGGCAGCTCCGGGGCCAGGGTGACCATGCGGGCGGTGCCGCGGGCGGCGTCCACTACCTTGCGGACGACCGCCGGGTCCGGGTCGCGCAGCAGCGCCGGGTCGTGCGCGCCGCAGCGGCCCGGCGAGATGAACGGGCCCTCGAAGTGCACGCCGGCCAGCACGCCGTCCTCGACCAGCTCGGAGAGGACGGCCGCCTGCCGGCAGACCTCGTCGATCTCGCCGGTGACGGTGGAGGCGACCGTGGTGGTGGTGCCGTGCGCCAGGTGGGTGCGCGCCGCGACGAGCGCCTGCTCGGCGTCGCCGGCGGCGTACGAGGCGCCGCCGCCGCCGTGCACGTGCAGGTCGACGAAGCCGGGGACGACCGTGTACCCGGTGAGGTCGACGTCGGCGAGGTCCGGCTCGCCGCCCAGGGCCGCGATGCGCGGGCCCTCGACGGTGATCCGGCCGTTCTCGACGACGCCGCCGGGGAGGACGAGTCGGGCGCCGGCCAGGGCAATGCGGTCCGCGGTCACGCGGTCACCTCCGTGGAGAGCAGGTCCCAGGCGAGCAGACCCGCTCCCAGGGAAGCGGCGGTGTCTCTGAGTTCGGCCGGGACGACCACGGGGGGCATCTGGAAGGTCAGCCGCTCGGAGACCGCCGTACGCAGCGGTGTGAAGAGCGTGTCACCGGCCTCGGCCAGCCCGCCGCCGACGATCACCGTGGACGGGTCGAGCAGGCTCTGCGCCAGCACAATGCCGTCCGCGAGGGCGTCCACGGCGGTCCGCCAGACCTCGGCCGCCCGCGGGTCACCGGCCTCGACGGCGGCCGCGCAGGCCGCCGCGTCCGCGTCCGGGTCGCCGCAGGCGTCGGCCCAGGCCCGGGAGACCGCGGAGGCCGAGGCCAGGGTCTCCAGGCAGCCGCGGGCGCCGCAGCCGCAGGCCGGTCCGCCGGGGCGGACCACCACGTGGCCGATCTCGCCGCCGTAGCCGTGCGCGCCCGCCTCGATCCGGCCGTCGATGCCGATGGCGCCGGCGATGCCGGTGCCCAGCGCGACGAACAGGAAGCGGTCCACGCCGCGGCCGGCGCCGATCCGCCCCTCGGCCAGTCCGCCCGTGCGGACGTCGTGGCCGAGGGCGACGGGCAGGCCGCCGAGCCGCTCGCCGAGCAGCTTGCGCAGCGGCAGGTCGCGCCAGCCGAGGTTGGCGGAGAAGACCGCGATCCCGTTCTTCTCGTCGATCGTCCCCGGCACCGCGACACCGGCGGCGACGGGAGCGCTCCCGAGACGGGTGCGGCCCTCGTCCGCCAGTTCGGCGGCGAAGTCGAGGATGGCGGTGACGACGGCGTCCGTGCCGTGCTCCCGCCCGGTCGGCCTCCGTGCTTCGAGCAGCACTGAGCCGTCCTGGGCGAGCAGCGCGGCTTTCATGCCGGTGCCGCCCACATCGAGTGCGATGACGTGCTTCACGGGGGACAGTCTCCCTTGAGCCGGTCCGAGAGGTCTAGTCCAGTTGCGTGATTGGTCTGGTCCATGACGGTGACGTTTGTCGCCATTGCGCCGCAGCTGAGAGGTTTGCTCCTTCCCGGCCCACCACCCTTCTCATGCCCCGTCCGGGGCCAGTACCACCGACCGGGTCAGGTTCCGGGGCCGGTCCGGGTCCAGCCCGCGGGCCGCGGCGACCGCCAGGGCGAGGCGCTGCGCCCGGACGAGGTCGGCCATCGGGTCGATGCCGTCCGGCCCCGAGCCGGCCACCAGCAGCGCACCGGTCGCGCCGACCTGCGCGGCCAGCCCGGCGGGCAGCGTGCCGAAGGCGACCACCGCGCGGCCGGGTGCGGCGATGCTGATCGGCCCGTGCCGGTACTCCATCGCCGGGTAGGCCTCCGTCCAGGAGAGCGAGGCCTCGCGCATCTTGAGCGCCGCCTCCTGGGCCAGGCCGGCCGTCCAGCCGGTGCCGAGGAAGGAGAACTGCTCGCAGCCGACCAGCCCCGCCGGCAGTGCGTCCTCGACCGCGGCGCGGGCGTCCTCGGCGGCGCGGGCCACCGTGCGGACCCCGGCGGGCAGCGCGCCCTCGGTCTCCAGGTGGGCCCGGAGCAGCGCCAGGGCCGTGGTGGCGAACCGGGTCTGCACCACCGAACGCTCGTCGGCGAAGCCGAGGTCGACCACGGCCCCGGCGAGCGCGGTGACCGGCTGCGAGGTGTCCGCGGTGATCGCGGTGGTCGGCGCCTTCGCCTGCCGGAGCAGGTCCAGCACCTCGGTGGTGGTGCCGGAGCGGGTGATCGCCAGCACCCGGTCGTAGCCGCGGCCGGCGGGGAACTCGGAGGCGGCGAAGGCGTCCGTCTCGCCGTGGCCGCCGGCCTCGCGCAGCGCGGCGTACGCCTGGGCCATGAACCAGGACGTGCCGCAGCCGACCACGGCCACCCGCTCCCCGCGCTGCGGCAGTGCGGTGGACGACTCGGCGGCCAGGGCCGCCGCCGTGCGCCAGTCGGCGGGCTGGGTGGCCAGCTCCTCGGCGGTGAGGGAGGGCAGGGGCATGGGGCGGCTCCTCGGGCAGATGCGCCGGATCGGACAGGAACTGCAGGAACTGCGTGAAGATGATTGATTTATAGCCCTTTCGCGCAGCAATGTGCAACGGTGCGCGCCGCGGAGCGGCGGAAACCGGCCGCCGACCGGGCGCGCCGCACCACCGGTGTGCAAAGCTGTGCAGGCTTCGCGCAGGTGCGCGCAGCGGTCGGACGTGGTCGGGAGGGCGGCGCGGGGTGTCCAGGTACGAGCGGTGGAACGCACTGCTGGAGCTGCTGGCCGAGCACGGACGGCTGGAGGTCGAGGAGGCCGCCGAGGCCCTGCAGGTCTCCGCCGCGACCATCCGCCGCGACCTCGACCAGCTCGCCCGCCAGCAGATGGTCACCCGCACCCGCGGCGGCGCCGTCGCCCACCACGTCTCCTACGACCTGCCGCTGCGCTACAAGACCGCCCGGCACGCCGACGCCAAGCAGCGGATCGGCGCCGCGGTCGCGGGCCTGGTCGCCCCCGGCGAGGTGGTCGGCCTGAACGGCGGCACCACCACCACCGAGGTCGCCCGGGCGCTCGCCGTCCGGCCCGAGCTCACCGAATCCCCCGAGGGCGGCGCCGGCCAGGGCCTCACCGTGGTCACCAACGCGCTCAACATCGCCAACGAGCTGACCGTCCGCCCGCAGGTCAAGATCGTGGTCACCGGCGGCGTCGCCCGGCCGCAGTCCTACGAGCTGATCGGCCCGCTGGCCGGCCTGATGCTCGCCGAACTCGCCCTGGACGTCACGGTGCTGGGCGTCGACGCGATCGACGTCGAGCACGGCGCGACCGCCCACCACGAGGGCGAGGCCGGGGTGAACCGGCTGCTCGCCGAGCGCGCCCGCCGGGTCGTCGTCGCCGCGGACTCCTCCAAGCTCGGCCGCCGCGCCTTCGCCCGGATCTGCGGCCTGGACGCGATCGACACCCTGGTCACCGACTCCGGTGCCGACCAGGAGCTGACGCGGGCCTTCACGGAGGCCGGCGTCCAGGTGGTCACCGTCTGAACGCGCGGCCGGACTGTCCGGATTCGCCCGGTTCCGATTGCAGCCGGTGCAACGACGTCTGACACTTCGATAACTACCGCGCGAACAGGTCTGGACCACATGTGCGGGTGCTTGGGAGGGTGGCGCAGCTTCCCCTCCCGAAGGCGGTCCCCGCGTGAACACCCTCACCCGCACGAACCCGCTCCGCGCCGGTCGCGTCCTGGCGCCCGCACTCGTCCTCGTCCTCGCCACCGGGTGCGGCGCCTTCGGCTCCGGCGACGCCGGCGGCGACGTCACGCTGCGCCTGGTCGCCGCCGACTACGGCGACAGCGAGGCCAACAGCACCTCGCGCTTCTGGGGCGACGTGATCGGCCGCTTCGAGGAGGCCAACCCCGGCATCAAGGTCGAACTCGACCTGCAGAGCTGGAACGACATCGACAAGCGGGTCGCGAGCCTGATCGCCTCCGGCCGCACCCCGGACCTCGTGCAGACCGGCGGCTTCGCCGACCAGGTCGCCGCCGACCGGCTCTACCCCGCCACCGACGTCCTCTCCATCGACACCCAGGCCGGCATGATCGACGCGTTCTCCCGCGCCGGCCAGGTGCTCGGCAGCCAGTACGGCATCCCGTTCGTCGCCTCGACCCGGGTCTTCTTCTACAACAAGACCGTCTTCGCCAAGGCCGGCATCACCGCCCCGCCCACCACCTGGGACGAACTCCGCCGCGACGCCGAACTGATCAAGGCCAAGGTCCCCGGCGTCACCCCGTACGCGCTGCCGCTCGGACCCGAGGAGGCCCAGGCCGAATCCATGATCTGGGCCATGGGCGGGGGCGGCGGCCTCGCCGACAACGCCGGCAACTACACCTTCGACTCCCCGCAGAACCGGGCCACCTTCGCCTGGCTGCGCACCAACCTGGTCGAGAAGCACCTCACCTACGCCGAGCCGGCCGCGACCGACCGCAAGACCGCCTTCAACGACTTCGCCGCCGGCAAGGTCGCGATGCTCAACGGCCACCCCGGACTGGTCGCCAAGGCCGTCGCCGCGAAGATCGACTACGGTACGGCGGCGATCCCGCGCAAGGACGCCACCGTCAAGCCCGCCACCTTCGGCGTCGCCGACTGGATGATGGCCTTCAAGGCCAACGGCCACCGCACCGAGCTCAAGAAGTTCCTCGGGTTCCTCTACCGCACCGACAACCAGCTCGCCTTCGACGAGCAGTACAACCTGCTGCCCGTCACCCAGGAGACCCGCACCGCGATGACCGGCAGCGGCCGCCACCGGGACCTCGCCGAATTCCTCAACGCCCTGCCGACCGCCAACTTCTACCCCTACGGCGACCCGTCCTGGGACAAGGTCAGCGGCCTGGTCAAGCAGCAGATCGGTGCCGCGGTGAAGCGCGACGGCAACGACGCGCTCGCCGCCCTGCAGGCCGCCGCGGCCACCGAGGCGGGCCGCAGCCAC
This sequence comes from Kitasatospora arboriphila, assembly GCF_039528095.1. Classification (NCBI taxonomy): domain Bacteria; kingdom Bacillati; phylum Actinomycetota; class Actinomycetes; order Kitasatosporales; family Streptomycetaceae; genus Kitasatospora; species Kitasatospora arboriphila. The sequence goes on along the minus strand of NZ_BAAALD010000008.1, from coordinate 90,513 downwards.
CGCTGAGGGCCGGCCGCGGCCCCGGCCGGAGCCGGCCTCAGGGCAGGGTGATCGCGTACGCCTTGCGGAGCGTCTCGTGCACCGTCCAGGTGGTGCGGTCGCCCGCGTGCAGCACGGCCGCGTCGCCCGGACCCACCTCCAGGACGGGGCCGCCCTCGACCTCGATCGTCGCCCGGCCGCTCACCACCACGAACAGCTCGTCCGCCTCGGTGTCGGTCACCGTGCCCGGCGTGATCTGCCACAGGCCGCGCAGCTGCCGGCCGTCCGGCGAGGACCACAGCACCCTCCCGGTCACCTCGGGCGTGCCGGCGACGATCTGGTCGGGGTCGAGCGGCTCGGGTTCGAGCTCGGCGTCGGGGACGTGCAGTGCGAAGGTCATGGACCGACGCTAGCCCGGCCCGGCCCCGGCCCGGGCGGGCAGAGTGTGTCGCACCGGGCGGGCAGAATGACACCTCGTAAGAGGAGGTGGACGATGGCCGCCCTGACCGAGCGGGACCGCGCGGTGCTCGCCCTGGAGGCCCGGCCCTGGCGCACGGCCGGCGCCAAGGAACGGGCGATCCGCGCCGAGCTCGACATCTCCGCGACCCGCTACTACCAGCTGCTCAACGCCCTGCTGGACAACCCGGAGGCGCTGGCCGCCGACCCGGTGCTGGTCAACCGGCTGCGCCGGATCCGCGAACGGCGGCGCGCCGAACGCTGACGGTGTCCGGCGCCCGAGCCTGGGTACCGTCCCGGACATGGGCATTCCTGAGCAGTTCACTCCGAGCACGGCCGCCGGGCGGGACGGCCTGGCGGCGCTGCTGGCCGCACCCGGCGAGGCCGTGGTGGCCCTCGACTTCGACGGCACCCTGGCGCCGATCGTCGCCGACCCCACCGCCGCCCGCGCCCACCCCCGGGCCGCCGCCGTGCTCTCCGCGCTCGCACCCCGGGTCGGCGCCGTCGCCGTGGTCACCGGCCGGCCCGCCGCCGACGCGGTGGCCTACGGCGGCTTCGACGGCGTCCCCGGACTGGAGCACCTGACCGTCCTCGGGCAGTACGGCGCCGAGCGCTGGGACGCGCACACCGGGGCGCTCACCGCCCCCGAACCGCCGGCCGGCGTGGCCGCGGCCCGCGCCGAGCTGCCCGCCCTGCTGGCCCGCGAAGGCGCCCCCGAGGGCACCTGGACGGAGGACAAGGGCCGCGCGCTCGCCGTGCACACCCGCCGCACCGCCGAACCGCAGCCCGCGATGGACCGGCTGCGCACCCCGCTGGCCGCGTTCGCGGCCGCGCACGGACTGGTCGTCGAACCCGGCCGGTTCGTCCTGGAACTGCGGCCGCCCGGCGTCGACAAGGGCGCCGCCCTGGAGGGGTTCCTCGCCGAGCACGCGGCCCGCGCGGTGCTCTACGCCGGCGACGACCTGGGCGACCTCGCCGCCTTCGCCGCCGTCGAGAAGCGCCGCGGCGAGGGCCTGCCCGGTCTGCTGGTGTGCAGCGGGCCGACCACCGGGGAGGCGCCCGTGCGGGAGCTCGCCGACCGGGCGGACCTGGTCGTCCCGGGCCCGGCCGGCCTGGTCGACCTGCTCGCGGCCCTCGCCGCGGAACTGGGCTGAACCTCGGAGGCGCCCCCGGCGCCCCTCATGGCGCGCCCCTCGTGGGTTGCCTCTCAGCCGAGGGCGTCGAGCTGGTCGAGGAACCACTGCTGCGGGGGCAGGGCGGTGGCCGCGGCGGCGAGCCGCTTGGTGCGGTCGGTGCGTTCCTCCGCGGGCATGGTCAGCCCCCGGTGGAGCGCCTCCGCGGTGGCGATCACGTCGTACGGGTTGACGGTGATCGAGTCCTCGGCGAGCTCGGCGAAGGCACCGGCCTCCCGGGACAGCACCAGCGCGCAGCCCGCGTCGGAGACCACCGGGACCTCCTTGGCGACCAGGTTCATGCCGTCCCGGATCGGGTTGACCAGGGCGACGTCGGCCAGCCGGTAGGCGGCCAGCGACCGCGGGAAGTCGTCGTTGACGTGCAGGATCAGCGGCTGCCAGTCGGGGGTGGCGAACTCGTCGTTGATCTCGCGGGCGATCCGCTGCACCGCCGCGGTGTACTCCCGGTACTCGGGCAGGTCGTGCCGGGACGGGTAGGCGAAGGCGATGTGCACCACCCGGTCCAGCCACTCGGGGCGGCTGCGCAGCAGGTGCCGGTAGGCGAGCAGACCGCGGACGATGTTCTTGCTGAGTTCGGTGCGGTCGACCCGGACGATCGTCCTCCGGTCGCCCACCGCCTCGCGCAGGGCGGCCAGCCGGGCGTCCACGTCCGGCCGGTGCGCGCGTTCGCGCAGGAAGTCGGCGTCGGCGCCGAGCCCGTGCACGCCGAGCCGGGTGGTGCGCCCGGCGTGGGTGACGGTGCGGGCCGCGCGGTCCACCTCGGCGCCGAGCACGGCCTCGCAGCAGTCGGCGAAGGCGAGTGCCCAGCGTTCGGTGAGGAAGCCGGCCCGGTCGGCCCCGAGGATGCCGGTGAGCACCTCGGCGGCGACGTCGTCGGGCAACAGCCGGTAGTACTCGGGCGGGGCCCACGGGGTGTGCGAGAAGTGCCCGATCCGCAGGTCGGGGCGGAGCGTGCGGAGCAGCGCCGGGGCGAGCGACAGGTGGTAGTCCTGCACCAGCACGGCGGCGCCCGGTGCGGCCTCGGCGGCGAGCGCCTCGGCGAAGGCGGTGTTGTACGCGGTGTAGGACTCCCACTCGCGGCGGAACCGGTCGTCGAAGACCGGCGAGACCGGGGTGTCGTACAGCAGGTGGTGGACGAACCACAGGGTGGAGTTGGCGATGCCGTTGTAGGCGCGGGCGAAGGTGCCGGGCTCGATGTCCAGCATCCGGACGGCCTGTCCGCCGACGTCGTGGCCGGCGAGGTCGAGCCGGCCGTCCGGCGCCTGCCGGGCGGCCGTCCGGTCGGCGTCGCCGAGGGCGGCGCAGACCCAGACCGCCGAGGGGTCGTCGATCGCGGAGAGCCCGGACACCAGGCCGCCGCCGCCTCTCTTCAGGGTGAGCGCACCGTCGTCCCCGCTGCTGAAGGACACCGGGCCGCGGTTCGAGGCCACCAGGACGGGGGCGGCGCCGGACTGCTGCGTACGTTCGAACGCGAGATCGGCCATATCCCCTAGCTTGCCGCGCGACCGGTCCGGCAAACCATCCGGCGGCCCCGCGGGCCCCGCTCAGCGCGCGGTGTACTCCGGCACCGTGCGCATCGGCGGGCGCTCCAGCGCGGTCACCTCGTGGGTGTGGGCGGTGAAGCCCCGGGTGCCCGGGTCGCGGCTGAACTGGGTGATCAGCGGGTGCACGAGGTCCTCGCCAGCCTTCAGCCGGTGGGTGCGGTCGAGCCGTTCCAGGGCCGTCCGGTAGATCGTGGCGGCCATCCGACCGAGCGCCTGGCCGTCCTGGTGGCGGTGGTGCCGGACACCCACGTCGACCTGGGCCAGCGCGTCCAGCCCGACCTCCTCCAGGGCGTCCACCAGCAGGCCGAGCTCCACCCCGTACCCGGTCGGGAAGGGCAGTCGTTCCAGCAGGGTGCGGCGGGCCGCGTACTCGCCGCCGAGCGGCTGGACGAAGCCGGACAGCTGTGGCCAGTGCAGGTTGATCAGCGGCCGGGCGACGAGCTCGGTGACCCGTCCGCCGCCGGCCGGCACCACCGCGCCCTCGGTCTCCAGCGGCCGGTCGTACATCGCCTTGACCAGCTGCAGCGAGGGGTCGGTGAGCAGCGGGCCGACGATCCCGGTGACGAAGGCCGGGTCGAACTCGCGCAGGTCGGCGTCGACGAAGCAGACGATCGCGCCGGACGTCGCCAGCAGCGACCGCCAGAGCACCTCGCCCTTGCCGGGGGCAGCCGGCAGCCGGGGCAGGATGTCGTCGCGGTGGACCACCCGGGCGCCCGCCGTCCGGGCGGTCTCCGCCGTCCGGTCGACCGAGCCGGAGTCGACCACCACCAGCTCGTCGACCAGCGGGTGACGTTCCATCAACTCGCGGCGGACGGTGGCGACGATCTCCCCGACGGTGGGTTCCTCGTCGAGGGCGGGCAGCACCACGCTGACCGTTCCGGCGCTCCCCGCCGCCCGCTTGGCGGCGAGCAGCCGCTCCACCGGGTAGTCCGCCGCCGCCCAGGAGCGGCGACGCAGCCAGGACGCGACCTCGGGGAGGACGTCGGGACGGGGCTGCTCGGTCACGGTCTCGCTCCTCGTAACTTCCATCTCGCGGATCGGACGCCGCCTTTCGGCGCCGGGGCCTTCGGATACAGTCTTCGTACTGCGGTCGAGCCTTCGCACGCCGGGGTCACCGCAGCGAACAACACACAACTTCACAGAGCTCATCCAGAGGGACTGAGGGAACGGCCCGTCGACGTCCCGGCAACCTTCTCGCAGCGGCGGTCGCAGGCCTCCCGCGGGACAGGTGCCAATTCCGGCCTGTGGCGCAACCGCGCCGCGGGGAAGATGAGGAGAGAGGCCTCCGCCACCATGGCTACCGCTACCCCTGCATCCGCTGCCACCGTCGACCTCGGTCCGGCCGCAGCGCTTTCCTGTCGCGAGTGCGGCACCCGCTTCCCGCTCGGCCCGAGCTTCGCGTGCCTGGAGTGCTTCGGCCCGCTGGAGATCGCCTACGACTTCGGCGGCTACGACGCCGCGGAGCTCCGCAAGCGCATCGAGGCCGGCCCGGCCAGCATCTGGCGCTACGCCCCGCTGCTGCCGGTGCCCGCCGACGTGGCCGGCAAGCCCAACCTCAACCCCGGCTGGACCCCGCTGGTCAAGGCGGACAACCTGGGCCGCGAGCTCGGCTTCACCGCCCAGCTGCACGTCAAGGACGACTCCGGCAACCCCACGCACTCCTTCAAGGACCGCGTGGTGGCCTGTGCGATCGAGGCCGCCCGCGCCTTCGACTTCACCACGCTCTCCTGCTCCTCCACCGGCAACCTGGCCGGCGCGGTCGGTGCCGCCGCCGCCCGGGCCGGGTTCAAGTCCTGCGTGTTCATCCCGCACGACCTGGAGCAGGGCAAGATCGTCATGGCCGGTGTGTACGGTGGCGCCCTGGTCGGCATCGACGGCAACTACGACGACGTGAACCGCTTCTGCTCCGAGCTGATCGGCGACCCGGCCGGCGAGGGCTGGGGCTTCGTCAACGTCAACCTCCGCCCGTACTACGGCGAGGGCTCCAAGACGCTGGCCTACGAGATCTGCGAGCAGCTCGGCTGGCGGCTGCCGGAGCAGATCGTGATCCCGATCGCCTCGGGCTCCCAGCTCACCAAGATCGACAAGGGCCTGCAGGAGCTGATCAAGCTCGGCCTGGTCGAGGACCGGCCGTACAAGGTCTTCGGCGCCCAGGCCGAGGGCTGCTCCCCGGTGTCCGCCGCCTTCAAGGCCGGCCACGACGTGATCCGGCCGGTGAAGCCGAACACCATCGCCAAGTCGCTGGCGATCGGCAACCCGGCCGACGGCCCGTACGTGCTCGACATCGCCCGCCGCACCGGCGGCGCGGTCGAGGACGTCACCGACGCCGAGGTGGTGGCCGCCATCAAGCTGCTGGCGCGCACCGAGGGCATCTTCGCGGAGACCGCGGGCGGCGTGACCGTCGGCGTCCTCAAGAAGCTGGTCGAGACCGGGCAGTTGGACCCGTCGAAGGAGACCGTCGCCATCAACACCGGTGACGGCCTGAAGACCCTCGACGCGGTCGCCGACGCCGGACTGACCGCCACCATCCGTCCGACGCTGGAGTCCTTCCGCGCCGCCGGCCTCGCCTGAGCAGCCCACCCCTTCCGCCAAGGAGCACCCATGAGCGCCACCGTCCGCATCCCGACCATCCTGCGCACCTACACCGGCGGTGCGGCCGAGGTCACCGCCGAGGGCGACACCCTGGCCGCCGTCGTCGCGGACCTGGAGCAGAACCACACCGGCATCTCCGCGCGCATCCTGGACGACGCCGGCAAGCTCCGTCGGTTCGTGAACGTCTACGTGAACGACGACGACGTCCGCTTCGCCGAGGGCCTGGAGACCGCGATCAAGGACGGCGCCACGGTGTCGATCATCCCCGCGGTGGCCGGCGGCTCTCGCCGTGCCGGGTGCAATTCGACCGCCTGACGGGGAGTAGAGTTCGGGGCGGTGGCAGTACTCCCCTCCGCGCCGCCCGCCCTGATCAGCGCCAATACCCGGAATTGCGCGCCTAGGCCCGGCCGGTCGGATCGTGTGCGCAAGGCTCCGGAACGGGTCGCGGGGACGTCCGCCCGCTGAGACGGGCCGCGGACGGCGCGGGGACGAACCTGTCAGGCAAGTGTCAGAATTCATGCGGCTATATGTCGTTTTCTGCCCGTTATGTCCGGCGTGAAATGCCGAGATCTGCGGCCTTCATCCCGTCATATCCCTTGTCATGGCTGCCGATTTCCCCGAAGTTGGGCCTGTTGCACAGGGCTCCTGTCCGGATACATTCAGCCGCGGTCGACGCATTCACCCGTCCGCCGGGCCCGCGAAGGGCCTCGGGCGGTGGTCTGCGGCGTGCAGGGCCGTGCCCAGGGGGGGTTCCCTCGGGCCGGCCCACCGGACCTGGGCCCGCAAAGACTGCGGACCCGTGAATGGCCAGCACAGCACAAGGGGAGTTCGGAATGGCTCAGGGCACCGTCAAGTGGTTCAACGCGGAGAAGGGCTACGGCTTCATCGCGGTCGACGGTGGTGCGGACGTGTTCGTCCACTACAGCGCGATCCAGATGGACGGCTACCGCACCCTCGAAGAGGGCCAGCGGGTCGAGTTCGAGATCTCCCAGGGGCAGAAGGGGCCGCAGGCGGACATGGTTCGTGCCGCCGCGGGCTGACCCTCGAAACCTGCGGAGCCCTCGGCTCGTCACGAGCTGGTCGGCGATTCTTCGCGACAGGCCCGTACGACACGTCGTACGGGCCTGTGCCGTGTCCGGAACCGGTGCGGCCGCGCCACGGGACACGGCGAACGGGCTTGCACTCGCCACCGGCGAGTGCTAATCATTGGCGTTAGCACTCACAGCTTGAGAGTGACAAGCGGACCGGGTCGGTGAGGCCCCGGCGAGCGGTAGGGGAAAGGACCCCCGCTCACAGGGCCGTCCGTCGCGGGCACCTCTGGTCCGAGCAGTCGACCGTGTCCCGGAGGACCACTTCAGATGGCCAAGATCATCGCTTTTGATGAGGAAGCTCGCCGCGGCCTTGAGCGCGGCATGAACCAGCTTGCCGACGCCGTCAAGGTCACGCTCGGCCCCAAGGGCCGCAACGTCGTCCTTGAGAAGAAGTGGGGCGCCCCCACGATCACCAACGACGGTGTCTCCATCGCCAAGGAGATCGAGCTCGAGGACCCGTACGAGAAGATCGGCGCGGAGCTCGTCAAGGAGGTCGCCAAGAAGACCGACGACGTCGCGGGTGACGGCACCACCACCGCCACCGTGCTCGCCCAGGCGCTCGTCCGCGAGGGTCTGCGCAACGTCGCCGCCGGCGCCAACCCGATGGCCCTGAAGCGCGGCATCGAGAAGGCCGTCACGGCCGTCTCCGACCAGCTGCTCGCCCAGGCCAAGGACGTGGAGACCAAGGAGCAGATCGCCTCCACCGCCTCCATCTCGGCCGCCGACACCCAGATCGGCGAGCTCATCGCCGAGGCGATGGACAAGGTCGGCAAGGAAGGCGTCATCACCGTCGAGGAGAGCAACACCTTCGGCCTGGAGCTCGAGCTCACCGAGGGCATGCGCTTCGACAAGGGCTACATCTCCGCGTACTTCGCCACCGACCTGGAGCGCATGGAGACCAGCTTCGAGGACCCGTACATCCTCATCGCCAACTCCAAGATCTCCTCGGTCAAGGACCTCCTCCCGCTGCTCGAGAAGGTCATGCAGAGCGGCAAGCCGCTCGTCATCATCGCCGAGGACGTCGAGGGCGAGGCCCTGTCGACCCTGGTCGTGAACAAGATCCGCGGCACCTTCAAGTCCGTCGCCGTCAAGGCTCCGGGCTTCGGCGACCGCCGCAAGGCCATGCTCGGCGACATCGCCATCCTCACCGGCGGCACGGTCATCTCCGAGGAGGTCGGCCTCAAGCTGGAGAACGCGGGCCTCGACCTGCTGGGCACCGCCCGCAAGGTGGTCATCACCAAGGACGAGACCACCATCGTCGACGGTGGCGGCGACAGCGAGCAGGTCGCCGGTCGCGTGAACCAGATCCGCGCCGAGATCGAGAACAGCGACTCGGACTACGACCGCGAGAAGCTCCAGGAGCGCCTCGCCAAGCTGGCCGGCGGCGTGGCCGTCATCAAGGCCGGCGCGGCCACCGAGGTGGAGCTCAAGGAGCGCAAGCACCGCATCGAGGACGCCGTCCGCAACGCGAAGGCCGCCGTCGAGGAGGGCATCGTCGCCGGTGGTGGCGTCGCGCTGCTGCAGGCCGCTGTCGCCTTCGACAAGCTGGAGCTGGAGGGCGACGAGGCCACCGGTGCCAACATCGTCCGCGTGGCGCTCGAGGCCCCGATCAAGCAGATCGCGACCAACGCCGGCCTCGAGGGCGGCGTCGTGGTGGAGAAGGTGCGCAACCTCCCCGCCGGCCACGGCCTGAACGCCGCCAGCAACGAGTACGTCGACCTCATCGCCGCGGGCATCATCGACCCGGCCAAGGTCACCCGCTCCGCGCTGCAGAACGCCGCCTCCATCGCGGCGCTCTTCCTCACCACCGAGGCCGTCATCGCCGACAAGCCGGAGAAGGCCTCCGCGGCCGCCGGCGGCGGCATGCCGGGCGGTGACATGGACTTCTGATCCTCCCGAGGATCGGCAAGCCCGGAACGCTCCGCGAGGGCGGTCTCCCCACACGGGGAGGCCGCCCTCGCGGCATTCCCTCCGCCACTCACTCCTTCGTGGGACGCTGGGCCCATGACCGGATGGGGCACCTCGGACGATCCGTACAGTGACGACCACGAGCGTCGAACGGGAGACAGGAGGTCGGCGGTGACTGCGATGTCGGTCGAGCCGGGGCGTCAGTGGGACTACCTGCTGAACACCTGGCTGGAGCTGGACGTCCCCGAGGGCTGGCGCGCGGAGATCGACGAGGGGGAGATCCGCTTGGTGCCGCCGCCCAACGTGGGCCACAACGTGATTGCCGGAAGGGTGCACCGGGCGCTGCTCGCGTGCCTGCCGCCGGAGGTCGGGGTCTACCAGACCCTGGGGACGGAGATCGTTCCGCTGGAGAAGCTGTACGTGCCCGACCTGGTGGTGGTCGATGATGCGCGTCTGGTGGCGCAGGAGGCGTCGATCGACGCGGCCGGTCTGCTGATGGCGGTGGAGATCACCTCGAAGCGCACCGCCCGGCTCGACCGCACGAAGAAGCTCTGGGCGTACGGTCACGCCCCCGTCCCGCTCTTCCTGCTGGTCGACCGGTTCGACGAGGAGGGGCCGACGGTCACCCTGTTCTCCGAGCCGGACCAGGGGCGGTACCAGCGGGGTGTCCGCACGCCGTTCGGGCAGCCGGTCGAGCTGCCCGAACCGTTCGGGATCGTGTTGGCGACGGAAGGCTTCCCGGCCGACAAGTGAGCTGCGGGAGAATGGGCGGATGGCCAGTCCTGAGATCGAAGCCGCCCTGCACGGTGCCCGTGCGCTGATCCTCGCCGACCTGACCGCCCGGGACGTGGCGGACGCGGCGGTGGTGTCCCTGGTGGAGGACGCGGTGACGCACCGGCGGTGGTGGCTGGAGCAGTGGCCCGACGGCACCGGGTTCGTCCTCGGGCTGGTCGCCCAGGACGTCCAGGACGCCCTGCTGGAGGCGTACGGGCGCTGGCCGCTGTGCGCGGCCTGCGCCGCCGAGGACGACGACCCGCACGCGCTGAGCGTGGAGCCGGAACTCGGCCCCGACCCGCACTGGGTGTGCGGCAAGCGCGGCGTGGTGGTGGCTGCGGTCGGGGAGCTCTCGTGATCCTGGTGGACCCGCCGACCTGGCCCGGCCACGGCAAGTACTGGTCGCACCTGGTGAGCGACGTCAGCCTCGAGGAGCTGCACGACTTCGCCGCGCGCCTCGGCGTGCCCGCGCGCGGGTTCGAGCGCGACCACTACGACATCCCGGCCGACCGGTACGAGCAGGCCGTCGCGCTCGGCGCCGAGCCGGTCGGCAGCAAGGAGCTGGTCGCCCGGCTCACCGCGGCCGGCCTGCGCCGCCGCAAGGTCAGCTCTCCAGGCTCCTGAGCTCCGCCGCGAGGTTGGCCCGGGCGGCGGCGTCGAACCGGGCCAGCGCCTCGGGCGTGCGGTAGAGCGCGGGCAGCTCCAGCAACTGCCGCAGGATCGCCGCCCGCCCGGCCCGGAAGGCCTCCTCGGGGACGAAGGCGTACTCCTCGCGCACCGCCGCCGTGTAGGCCGCGTACCGCTCCGGGCCGGAGCCGAGGACCGCGAGGTCGGCGTCGCAGAGCACCTCGCCGTTCCGGTCGCCCGGCTCGCAGCCGTGACCCACCGTCAGCCGCACCAGCCGGGCCGTCTCGGCGACCAGGTCCTCGGCCAGCCCGGCCTCGCGCAGTGCCCGGACGGCCAGTTGGGCGCTGCGCTCCTCGTTCTCCGAGCGGTCCGGGCGGTAGACCGCGTCGTGGAACCAGGCGGCCAGCCGCACCGCGTCGGCGTCCTGCGCCCGCTCGGCCAGCGTGTCCACGTGGCCGAGGACGGCGGCCAGGTGCTCCACCGTGTGGTACTTGCGCTGCGGCTCCGACCAGCGGGTCAGCAGGTCCCGCCCGTACGGCTCCGGGTCCACCGCCGCCCCGCAGCGGCGCAGCAGTTCGTTCCAACGGTCGAGCAGCGCATCGGTCATGACACCCATTCTGCTCCGGACCCGATTCGGCGGTTCGCCGGACACAATATGTCGGCGACCGGTATATGTAGTCGACATGACGGAACGAAGCATGCAGGAGCCCACGCTGCTCCTGCTCACCGCGCTGGCGGACACGCCCCGGCACGGCTACGCCCTGATCCAGGAGATCGACGCCATCTCCGGCGGCCGGGTCCGGATGCGCACCGGCACCCTCTACGGCGCCCTCGACCGGCTGCTCCAGCAGGGACTGATCGAGGTCGACCGCGAGGAGGTGGTGGACGGCCGGGCCCGCCGCAGCTACGCGCTCACCGGCGCCGGTCGGCAGGTGCTGGCCGCCGAGGCCGCGCGGCTGCGCGCCGTGGCGGCCGAGGCGGTGCGCCGGATGGCCGCCGCCGGCCCGAAGCCGAACCCGAGGGTCAGGGGGGCCTTCGCATGACGACACGTCCGTTCACCGCCGCGATGCGGCTGTATCCCGCCGCCTACCGCGCGGAGCGCGGCCCCGAACTCGCCGCCGTCTACGCGGACACCACGGCCGGCGCCGGACGCCTCGCCGCCGCCCGCGAACTGACCGGCATAGCCGGGTACGGACTGCGGCTGCGGACCGGGCTCACCTCGGCCGCGCCCGGCGGGCGTTTACCGGCCGCCGCCGCACCGCTGCTCCTCGCGGCGGGGGCGGGAACGGCCGTCCCCGACTTCCTGATGCTGGTGCTGGAGAACAGGTGGGGGGCGCCCGTGCCCGGCGGCGACAGGTGGCTGTTCCTGCTCGTCGCCGTCGGCCAGCTCGCGGCCGCCGCCGCGGGCCTTGCCGGCCGGTGGGCCGCCGCCCGGCTCCTGGTGCCGCCCGTGGTCCTCGGCGTCGCCGGGCTGGCGTACCTGCGGATCGGCCACGTGATGAGCCCGACCTACCCCCGGTTCGACGTCGCCACGGTCGTGTGGCTCGGGGCGACCCTGCTGCCGCCGCTGATCTGGTCCGCCCTGCTGCTGGCCGCGCCGCCCGACCTGCTGCCCCGGCCGTCCGTGCGCCGCATGCTCGGTGCCGCGGCCCTCGCCGCCGCTTCGCTGGAGCTGTACTCCGAGTTCAGCCCGCTCCTGCACGGCGGCCCGGAGGCGTTCCTGCTGCCGCCGCTGCTCTCCGCGGCGCTGATCGCGCTCGGTCTGGTGGCCGCCTCCCGCGGCCGCGTCCTGCCGGTCGCCGTCGTCCTGGCGCTGGTGCCCGCGATGGCGGGCGAGACCCTCGGGCAGCTGTACGTGGTGTTCGGCAATCTGCGCTCGTCGGAGCTGGTGCTCGTCGCCGCCGCGGGCGTGGCCGCGTCCGTCGCCCTGCTGGTCCGCCGCGGCCGTTCCGCGGAGCTGCCGCCGGCCGTCGGCTGAGCTATCGGGGAGGGGGGCTCGCCCGGCGGGCCCCCCATGTGGCAGGGTACGCATATGTCTAGACCAATTGTCGAAGTCATCGCGCTGACCGCCCAGGACGCCCGGGCCGCCGAGTCCGGCGGCGCAGACCGGCTCGAGCTGGTCACCGACATGGCCGCGGACGGGCTCACCCCGTCGGTGGCCGACTTCGCCGGGATCCGGGCGGCGGTCTCCCTGCCGCTGCGCGTGATGCTGCGCATTCGCGACGGCTTCACCCCCGGTGACCTGGACGACCTGCTCGCCAGAACGTCCGCGCTGCGCGCCGAGGGGGCCGAGGAGTTCGTCTTCGGCTTCCTCGACCCGCAGGGCGAGGTCGACCTGGCCGCCACCGCGGCCGTCGCCGAGGCCGTGTCCGGCTGCCCGTGGACCTTCCACCGCGCACTCGACCACAGCGCCGACCGGGCGGGCGTCCGGGCCGCGGTCTCCACACTGCCGGGCCTGGACACCTTCCTCACCTCGGGCGCCCCGGCCGGTGTCGACGCCGGCCAGGGCGTCCTGGAGGGCGAGCTCGCCAAGGACGGCGAGCCCGGCTACACCCAGCGGATCCTGGTCGGCGGCGGCCTGCGGGCCGACCACGTGCCGGGCCTCAAGGCGGCCGGGTTCGACGCCTTCCACATCGGCGGCGCCGCCCGGGTGGACGGCTGGACGACCCCGGTCGACCCGGCCAAGGTGGCCGCCTGGCGCACCCTGGCCGACACCTGACGCCTGACGCCTGACGCCTGACGCCGGACACCCGATGCCGGGCGTCCGGCGCCCGCGCGGTCAGCCCAGCCGGTCCGGCAGCGGAGCCGAGTGCAGCACCTGCAGCCCGGAGACCGCCCGGGTGAGCGCCACGTACAGCCGGCGCAGCCCCGTCCGCTCGTCGGGCTCGCCCGCCACCACCTCGGCGGGTTCGTCGAGCACCACGTAGTCGTACTCCAGACCCTTGGCCAGCGAGGCCGGCACCAGGGTCAGCCGGGCCTCCGCGGTGGTCTCCACACCCGGCTCGACGAACGGCAGGCCGGCCTCGGCCAGCGCCTCGGCGAACAGCGGGATCCGGGCGTCCGCGGCGATCAGGCCGGTCGAGCCCTCGTGGCCGAGCGCGGCCCGGCAGGCCGCCACCACCTCCGTGACGTGGTCGCCGGTCACCCGGCGGACCGTCAGCGACCCGGGCGCCTCGCGGACCGAGGTCGCCGGCGCCAGCCCCGGCGCGATGGCGGGCAGCAGCCGCGAGGCGTACGCGATGACCTCCTCCGGCACCCGGAAGCCCTGGGTGAGCTCCTCGATGTGCGCGTCCGACTTGCCGAGGTGGCGCAGCGCCTCCGGCCAGTCGGTGGTCGCCCACGGGGTGGTGCCCTGGGCGAGGTCGCCGAGGACGGTCGCCGAACCGGTCGAGCAGCGCCGGCCCACCGCGCGGTACTGCATCGGCGAGAGGTCCTGCGCCTCGTCGAGCACCACGTGGCCGAGCGAGGGGGTGCGCTGCACCAGGTCGGTGGCCTCGTCCACGAGCACCGCGTCGGCCGCCGACCAGCGGGTGGTCCTCGGTGAACGGGCGGGCTTCTCCCAGAGGATCGTCCGCTGTTCCTCCTCGGTCAGCAGGCCGTCCGCGCAGCGGGCGAGGAAGTCGGCGTCCGAGAGCAGCCGGTGCACCAGCTTCACCGGGTCGGCCGGCGGCCAGCAGGCCTTCACCACGGCCTTGACCGCGGTGTTGCGGGCCACCGAGTCCTGCACCCGGTCGTCCGGCGCCTCCCCGGACTGCTCCATCTTCACCAGGACGGCGTGCGCGATCCGCTGCGGCAGCGCCTCGGCGGCGGCCCCGTAGCGGATCTCCCGGCCCTGCAGCTCCTCGATGATCCCGGTGAGTTCGTACGCCGGGACGCGCCAGCGCCGGGCGCCGCGGACGACCACGCACGGCTCGGTCGGCAGCGTGATGCCCGAGCGCACCGCCCGCTTCAGCACCTCCGCCATCCGCGCGTCGCCCTTCACCAGGGCGGCCGCGGCGGGGTCCTCGCCGCGCACCTCCACGTGCCCGACCAGCTGCTGCACGGTCGCCTGGGCGACGTCCAGCTCGCCGAGCGCGGGCAGCACCTGCTCGATGTACTGCAGGAAGGAGTTGTTGGGGCCGATCACCAGCGTGCCGGTGCGGGCGAGGCGCTCCCGGTGCGCGTACAGCAGGTAGGCGACACGGTGCAGGCCGACGGCGGTCTTCCCGGTGCCCGGGGCGCCCTGGACGCAGACCGTGCCCGAGACGTCGGCGCGGACGATCTCGTCCTGCTCCGGCTGGATGGTGGCGACGATGTCGCGCATCGGGCCGACGCGCGGCTTCTCGATCTCCGCCGCGAGCAGCGCCGAGCGGGTGTCGCCCTCGGCCGGGTCGGTGAGGTGCTCGTCCTCGTACGCCGTCAGTTCGCCCGCCGTGTAGCCGAACCGGCGGCGCCGCTCGACGTCCATCGGGTCCTTGCGGCTGGCGCGGTAGAACGGCTGCGAGACCGGCGCCCGCCAGTCGATCACCATCGGGTCGCCGTCGGCGTCGTGCACGTGCCGGCGGCCGATGTAGAACCGCTCGCCGGTGCCGCCCTCCGCGAGTTCCTCGCTGATCGCGTGCAGGTAGTCGAGGCGGCCGAAGAACAGCGGGGTGTGCGCCAGGTCGGCGAGCGCGGCGATCCGCTGCTGGATCTGGTTGTGCAGCACGGCGGCCGACACCCAGGTGCCGGTCACGTCGCGGAGGTCCAGCGACTCGACGTCCTCGCGCATGGCGCGCAGGGCGGCGCGCGAGGAGGCCAGGTGGTCCCGCTCGCGCTGCAGCGGATCGGTGCCGGCGGCAGCGGCGTCGGTGGTGGGGGAGTGCACGGCGAACCTTCCCGGCTGCCCCGCCCGCGCACGCAGGCGCGGGGGCAGCGGACTCATGGTGGTAGCTCACGGCAGAGGAACACCGGCCGGTTGCCGACCGGCCGGACCTCCCCCGGCTGCCGCACGACGGGGCACCACGGTTCGGGAGGGGGGGCAGACCGGCGATCATAGACCGCTCCCGGTGGCCGCACCAAACATTTCGCACACTTCCGGCCCAAGGCCGGTCTCAGGGTCGCCACCGCCGATCCTCGGGGTCGCCCTACGCCTGGAGGACGACGTCCGGGACCCGTGGAAACGGACTTCGGGCCGATGCGCCCGAATGGCCGAAAACCTACGGTGGAAGCATGAGGAACAGAACACAGCACGCAGCAGACCGCCGCTCCGCCGACCGCCCCGACCAGGACGACCACCGCCACCGCGGCCCGGTGGCGAAGGCCGTCCGCAACGTCGGCATCATGCTCGACACCGCCGCCCGGGTGGTCTTCCTCGGCCGCGACGGCGTCTCCTACTGACCGCGCGCCCGACCCCGAGCCCGACCCTGAGCCCTGCCGGGACCGCGGGCCCGAGCCCGGCCGCCGGCCGGGCCCGTACGCCTCAGACGTCGTCCGCGTCGACGATCCGGTACGCGTAGCCCTGCTCGGCCAGGAAGCGCTGCCGGTGCGCCGCGAAGTCCTGGTCCACGGTGTCCCGGGCGACGACCGAGTAGAAGTGCGCCATGTGCCCGTCCGCCTTGGGCCGCAGCACCCGGCCGAGCCGCTGCGCCTCCTCCTGGCGGGAGCCGAACGTCCCCGACACCTGGATGGCCACGGTGGCCTCCGGCAGGTCGATCGAGAAGTTCGCCACCTTGGAGACCACCAGCACGGAGATCTCCTTGTTCCGGAACGCGTCGAACAGCTTCTCGCGCTGCGCGTTGGTCGTCTCGCCCTTGATCACCGGGGCGCCGAGCACCTCGCCCAACTCGTCGAGCTGGTCGATGTACTGGCCGATGATCAGCGTCTGGTCCTTCTCGTGCTTGCGGACCAGCGACTCCACCACCCGCCGCTTGGTCGCCGTGGTCGAGCAGAACCGGTACCGCTCCTCCGGCTCGGCGGTCGCGTACGCCAGCCGCTCCGAGTCGGAGAGCGTCACCCGCACCTCGACGCAGTCCGCGGGTGCGATGTAGCCCTGCGCCTCGATCTCCTTCCACGGCGCGTCGAAGCGCTTGGGGCCGATCAGCGAGAACACGTCGCCCTCGCGGCCGTCCTCGCGCACCAGCGTCGCCGTCAGGCCGAGGCGGCGGCGGGCCTGCAGGTCCGCGGTGAACTTGAACACCGGGGCCGGCAGCAGGTGCACCTCGTCGTACACCACCAGGCCCCAGTTGCGGGCGTCGAACAGCTCCAGGTGCGGGTAGACGCCCTTCCGGCGGGTGGTCATCACCTGGTACGTGGCGATGGTGACCGGCCGGATCTCCTTGCGGGTGCCGCTGTACTCGCCGATCTCGTCCTCGGTCAGCGAGGTGCGCTTCACCAGCTCGTGCTTCCACTGCCGGGCCGAGACGGTGTTGGTCACCAGGATCAGCGTGGTCGACTTGGCCTCCGCCATCGCCGCCGCGCCGACCAGCGTCTTGCCCGCGCCGCAGGGCAGCACCACCACGCCGCTGCCGCCGTGCCAGAAGCCCTCGACCGCCTGCTTCTGGTAGGGGCGCAGCTGCCAGCCGTCCTCCTCCAGGTGGATCGGGTGGGCCTCGCCGTCCACGTAGCCGGCGTGGTCCTCGGCGGGCCAGCCGAGCTTCAGCAGCACCTGCTTGATCTGGCCGCGCTCCGAGGGGTGCACGACCACGGTGTCCGGGTCGAGCCGGGCGCCCACCAGCGGGGCGATCTTCTTGGAGCGGAGCACCTCCTCCAGCACCGGCCGGTCGGTGCTGGACAGGACGAGGCCGTGCACCGGGTGCTTCTGCAGCTGCAGCCGGCCGTAGCGGGCCATGGTGTCGGCGATGTCCACCAGCAGGGCGTGGGGCACCGGGTAGCGGGAGTGGCTGACCAGCGCGTCCACCACCTGCTCGGCGTCGTGGCCGGCCGCCCGGGCGTTCCACAGGCCGAGCGGGGTCACCCGGTAGGTGTGCACGTGCTCCGGGGCGCGCTCCAGCTCGGCGAACGGGGCGATGACGCGCCGGCAGTCCGCCGCCCTCGGGTGGTCGATCTCCAGCAGAAGCGTCTTGTCGCTCTGGACGATGAGCGGTCCGTCGTTCACGCGGGCAACCCTCCGTGTGGTCGTGTCGCAGACTTTCCAGTGTCCCGCACCCGGGCGGTGCCGGGTGACCGGGCGGCCGCAGCCTCGTTGATCAGGGCATGAACAAGCCGAACCGCCTCCTTGCCGGCCTCGCCCTCTCCGGCGCGGCCTTCGCCACCGTCCTCGGCGCGAGCCCCGCGCAGGCCGCCGAGCCCGGCCTCGACCAGGTCGCCGACATGGGCCAGCCCGGCGGCCTGCTGGGCGCCACCGCGTTCACCGCGACCGGACTGCTGACCGGGGTGCAGCCCAAGATCCCCGACCCGCAGTCCTTCGTGGAGCAGGCCAAGCAGCAGAAGGCCGAGCAGGACGCCAAGGCCGCCCGGGGCCACTGACCCGGGCCGTCAGGCCTGGTCGTCGACCTCGGCCACCCCGGTGATCCGGTGCAGGGCGAAGGTCCGCACCTCGTCCGCATGGTGGTCGTACGCGGTGACGAAGCCGCCCTCCACCTTCACCGGGTCGACCACCCGCTGGGAGGCGATGCCCTCGGCGTTGATGTAGCCGATCCACATCCGCTCGCCGAGCAGCACCGCGGTCTGCAGCGCGGCCAGCGTGTCGGCGGCCGCGGTGCGCGGCAGCTGCCGCAGGTCGGTGCGGGCCGGACCGGACTGCGGCAGGAGCGCGGCCGGTCCGGCCACCGTCTCCCGGCGGACGGCGGTGGCCGCCCGGTCGCCGGCCCTGATCGCCTTCACCGCCGCGCCGAGCAGCGCGTCGTCGGGGCGCGGCGGCCCGTCCGGCACCGGCACGGGCGCACTGCGCGGCGGGGTCCGCCGGCTGTCCGGACGGGTGATCAGCACATCGCCCTCGGCCGACTCCGCGGCCGGCGCGTAGCCCATCCCCCGGAGCACCGCGAGCAGCGTGTCCGGCGGCGCCTGCGCGGCCAGCACCGTCGGCGCCAGCAGCCGCAGCCGCAGCTCCGCGGCGCGGCGGTCCGCCAGCACCTCGTTCAGCAGCTGCGGGTCGTCGCAGCGCAGGTACGAGGAGGCCGCCCCGACCCGCAGCACGCCGTGCCGCCGGGCCACGTCGTCGATCAGGTAGTCGAGCGGTTGCGGCACCGGGGTCCGCGAGTGCTGCGCGAGGAAGGCGTGCAGGTCGGACGCCGTCCGGCCGGCGTCCAGCGCCCGCCGCACGGACTCCGCGGTGAACCGGTACACCGTCGCCCCGCCCTTGGACTCGATGTCCGCGCAGAGCGCCAGCGCCTGGGAGAGCGGGGTGAGCAGCGGCCCGGGCGCGATCGCCGTCAGATCGGGCTGCAGGATCACATGGTCCAGCGGCTTCGGCAGCAGCGGGTCCAGCACGGCCGCCGGGTCGCCGTCCGCCAGCAGCGCCCGGGCGGCCGCGCAGAGCGCGCCGCGACCGGTGATGCCGAGCAGCTCGGCCTCCTGCAGCGTCCAGTCGGTGAGGTGCTCGCGCAGGTCGCGGCCGTCCGGCCCGGTGGCGCCACCGCGCAGCGGGCGCTGCCAGCGCAGCGCCGGCAGCAGCCGCTCGGCCCCGGCCGTGCCGCCCGGCGGCAGTTCGGCCAGCAGCTCCAGCACCGCCCGGCGGACGGACGGCGCCAGGGTGCGGTCGAGCTCCGGGCCGAGGGCCGCCCGCGGCCTGCCCTTGGCGTCCGGGCTGCCGGTCAGCCCGGCCACCCGGGTGGCGGCAATCCAGCCCCGGACGAGCACCTCCCACCGCTCGGCGACCGAGTCCTGCAGCCAGCCGTCGTACGCCGGGGTGGGTGCCCAGTGCTCGTCCGCCTCGCCGTCGGGGGCGAGCAGCCCGGCGCCGTAGGCGAGTTCCAGCCAGAACGCGGCGACCTGCTCCGAGCAGTCCAGGGCGAGCGCGGTCCGCTTGAGGTCGCGGACACCGAGCCCGCCGGCCCGCAGGGTGGGCGGCGGCTGCAGCCCCCAGCCCTCCAGCAGCTCCTCGACGGTCCGCACCGCGGTGTACGCCTGCCCGGCCGCGGTCGCCTCCACCGTGGCCGGGTCCCGGTCGGCGGCGGACTCCACGACCGGCGGCGCCGGCTCCACCGCGCGGTGGCTGCGCCCGCCGCGCAGGTGCAGGGCGAGCTCGCGGGGCAGCACCACCGAGCCGGGGCCGGACGGCAGCAGCATGCCGCGGGCGAGCAGCCACTCCAGCGGGGTGTGCGCCTGCTCGGCGGTGACCGGGCGGGCCGCGTCCGGCAGGGTGCCGGTCGGCGGGCCCCAGACCAGCCGGTCCAGCAGGGCGAGCGCGGGCGGCGGCGCCTGCTCCAGCAGCGCCGCGCAGCGCTTGCGGTCGGCGAACAGCCCGGCCAGGGCGGCCACCGCGGTCACCGGGTCGGGCGTGGCCGGCAGCCCGGCCCCGGCCAGCAGCTCCTGCAGCCGGGCCGGCGACATGCCGACGGTGGCCTCCGACACCGTCGGGCCGAGCCCCGTCCGGCCCGGGTTGGCCGCGCTCGGTGCCAGGGCCTCCCGGACGGCCAGCACCAGGCGCAGCGCCGAGTCGGGCCCCCACAGCAGCGCCCGGGCCCGGAGCGTCTCCAGTGCCCCGGGCAGGGCGGCGGTGACGGCGGCGCGGTCCACCGGATCGGCGCCGGGGTGCGGCTTCACCCGGGCCGGGCCGGCCAGCAGGTTGCGGACGACGGTGTCGCCGGTGGCGTCCGGTGCGGCGGCGAGCGCCTCGGCGACCTGCAGGGTGAACCGGTCGAGGCGTTCCAGCGCGCGCAGCGCCGAGGCCCGGCTGGAGAGCCGCGCGGAGAGCTGGGTCAGGTCCCCGGGCACCGGGTTCAGCAGGTCGGGCCGTGCGCGCAGCAGCCCGGAGAGGGCCTCGTCGCTGCTGGCGCGGAGCTCCTCGGCGAGCGTGCGGGGTGCGGCGGCGGCCCGGGCGCGGGACGGTCCGCTCTGCTGGGTGGTCATCCGACCCAGACTAGTCCGCCCTCCTCACCCGGGCCCAGTGCCGAACGGCGCCCGGCCCGGGGAGGGGGAGGGGGAGGGCCGACGCGGGCGAGGACCGACGCGGGGAGGGCCGGAGCACGAGGGCGGCCGGCCGGTGTCCGGCGACGGCGGCGCCTCTCGCCCGCGCGGCCCGCCAGTCGGTACCGTCAGCGGTGGGCGGGCCGGTGAGCGAGTGGGGTGCGGGACATGGCGGACGCCGGGCCGGACGGCGGGACGGGCGGAACGGCGGACGGCGCCGGACAGGGCGGCGGGGGCGGCCGCCGGGCCGGCGGCGAATGGTGGCGGTCCGAGCAGCCGTGGCGGGTGATCGGCCCGCCGCGTCCGGCCGCCGACGACACCCCGGCCGCGGCCTCGGGCCCGGCCGACGAGCAGAGCGTTTACGCCGCCGACGGCACGCCCGCCGCGGCGCCGCCGCGGCCCGCACCGGCCGGCCCCGCGGACGGCCTGCTCCCCGGCGGCCCCGGCGGCGGGCTCAGCCTCCCCGGCTGGGAGGTGGTGCAGTACCCGGACGGCGTCGACCTGCTCGGCCATCGGACGGCCGACCTCCCCGCCCCGCGCACCGAGGCCGAGGCCGCGGCAGCGGCCGCCGCCCCGGCACCGGAGGCGCCAGCCGCCCCGGCCCGGGTCAAGCTCCGCAAGGGCCGCGGCCGCAAGGACGCCGGGGACGCCGGGGGAGCCGGAGGCGCAGACCCCGCCGCCGGCGCCGCCCCGAAGGCGGACCCGGCCGGGAAGGGCGGCCTGCTGGCCGGCCGCCGCCCCTCCCCGCTGCTGCTGTTCGCCGCGGCCGCCCTGCTGGCCGGCGCCGCGACCGGGCAGCTGCTGGCGATGCTGCTCGGCTGGGGCGCCGCCTACCTCTCCCGGCAGTTCTCCGACCTCGCCCGCAAGACCGTGGTGCTCGGCATCCCGCTGGCCACCATGTTCGGCTCCGCGGTCTGGTACTGGGGCCGCACCAAGGGCCGCTGGGGGCAGCCGCTCGCCGAGGGCGCGGCGATGAACCACGCGGTCTGGACGGCCGCCCCCGACGTGCTCCGGGCCGCCGCCGTGATCACCGCGGCCGCCCTCCTCGTGGTGACGCTGCGCCGCCGCAAGGCGGCCGGCTGACCGGCCGCCGCGGCGCTCAGCCGCCGAGGAAGCGCTGCAGCTCGCCGAGCACCAGGTTGGCCCCGGTGTAGCCGACGCCCTGGAACCACAGCCCGTCCTCCACCGGGAAGGCCCGGTGCGCCCGGACGGCGCCCAGCGCGAGCCAGGCCGGGCTGCGCAGCACCGCCGTCGTCCCGGCCCGGTCCGGGTCGCCGTAGGTGGCGTAGAAGAGGAAGTCGGCGTCGGCGCGGGCGAGCTGGTCGAGCGGCAGGTCGATCTCGTCCTGGTCGGTGTTCTGCGCGTCGGGGCGCCCGAGGCCGACGTCGGCGAGGACGCTGCCGAGCCAGCTCTGCCGCCCGCAGGTGCGGATGCCCGGCGGCGGGCCCTCGACGAAGCGCAGCACGCTGATCCGGCGGCCGCCCGATCCGGCGTCCCGGATCGCCTTGGTGGCGCGCTCGGTGTGCCGGCGGTACTCGGCGGTGACGGCGGCGGCCTGCTCCTGGCGGCCCAGCGTCTGGGCGTGCAGCTGGAAGTTGTCCTTCCAGGGCGGGCCGGGCGCGCGGCTGAACACGGTCGGGGCGATCTGCTGCAGCTCGGCCAGCCGGGCGCCGTCCCGGGCCTGGCTGCCGAGGACGACCTGCGGCTCGACCGCGCGGATCCGCTCCGGGTCGGGGCTGCCGGTGTCGCCGACATAGGCGATGCCGCCGAGGCGGGAGGCCGGCCAGTAGTCCGGCAGGCCCTGGTCGAGCGCGGAGCGGGTGGCGCCGACCGGGGTGATGCCGAGGGTCATCGCCGAGTCCAGCTCGGGGGTGCCGAGCACCACCACGCGGATCGGGCCGCCCGGTACGGTGACCGGCCCGGTCGCGGTGGTCACCGTGGTGCTCGGGGTGGGCCGCGGGACGGGGCTGCCGGTCGCCGAGCCCCCGGTGCCGGACGCGCCGGACGCGCCGGACGCGCCGGACGCGGCGGGGGCGGCACCGCGGACGGCGGGCCGGGTGCACCCGGCCACGGCGGTGCCGACGCTCGCGGCGATCGCGGTCAGGACCGCCCGGCGGGTCGGCCGGTGGGGCATCGGGACCTCCCGGAGGTCGGGCATGTGCGTCCGATTATGAACGAAATGCCCGATCCTTCTGAGGAGCCGTCACCCCGCCGCGGCCGGGATCAGCGCGGGTCGGTGAGGTGTTCGCCCAGCCAGCCCAGCGAGGCCGGGAGCATCCGCGACCAGGTGTTGAAGTTGTGGCCGCCGGTGGCCAGGGTGATCGAGGAGACCTTCGTCTGCCCGCCCTTGGCGGCGGCGACGAACTTCTCGGTGCTGCCGTAGTAGTCGCCGTCGCCCTCGCGGCTTCCGCCGACGAGCAGCGAGACCGCCGGCCGGGGCCGGTGGGTGAGCCGCCAGGTCAGGTCGGCGTCCTCGCGGCGGTGGGCGTCGCCGCCGAAGAGGTCCCCGGTCGTGGCGTCCTCGGCCGCCTTGTAGTACCCGGAGAGGGAGACCGCGGCGGAGAACACGTCCGGGCTGCGCAGCGCCAGCTTGAGGGCGCAGTAGCCGCCGGTGGAGTTGCCGATCGCACCGAAGCTGCCGGGGCCGTCGGCCACCCGGTAGGCGGCCCGGATCGCGGCGGGCACGTCGGCGGTGAAGTAGGTCGCCGCCTTCGGACCGCCCGGGACGTCCTCGCACTCGGTGTCCCGCGGCATCGCCGGCGAGGGCCGCATCAGCACCAGCACCGTCGGCTTCATCCTGCCCTCGCGGATCAGCTGCAGCTCGGTGCCGGGGTAGTTCAGCTTGGTGATCAGGTTCTTGGCGTCGCCGGGGAAGCCGGTGATGGCGATCGCGGCGGGGAAGCGCTTGTCCTTGTACTCCGGCTGGAAGTACTGCGGCGGCAGGTAGACGTAGCCGTCGGTGGCCAGGCCGGTGGAGGCGCCGGGGATGCGGATCCGCTCCAGCTTGCCGACCTGGGCCGCGTCCCGGCCGACGGTGTTGGTGCCGCGGACGTTCTCCGCGGACAGCCGCTGCACCCCGTGCGCCCGGCCGTCCAGCCGGTTCTGGATCGTCACCGGGCCCTGGTCGCCGGTGCCCAGCAGGTCGTCCCAGCTGCTGTAGAAGGCGAAGTAGTTGTTGGCCAGCAGGCCGAGGGTGCACATCACCGCCAGCTGCGTGCCGACGATGGTGCCGATCCGCCCCAGCACGGCCGCCCACGTCCGCTCGGCCAGCCGCGGCCAGAGCCAGACCGTGCCCGCGATCGCCGCCACCGCCACCAGGGCGGACAGCGCCAGCACTTTGTGGCTGGTGAGTCCCATTCTCCGCTCCCCCGTAAGCCCCGATTCCGGTCTCAGTGTCAAGGATCGCTGGGAGATTCCTGGGAGGACTCGGCGCGCAGGGTGAATCGTCCCCCGCCGAACGGCGGGGGGCGGAGAGCTGGGAGACTGATGGGGTCCGTGCTGTGAGGAGCCCGCTGTGAGCAAGCAGACCGCCGACCGTGGCGACGCCCTGGTCCGCGCCGGGGCGATCGTGTTCGCCGTCGGCGCGGTGGCGACCCTGGTCACCTTCGTCCCGCTGTTCTTCGACCTGACCAGGCTGCCCACCGCGGCCTACTGGATCTGCATGCTGATGCCGCTCGGCTTCCTGCTGTCGCTGGCCGGCCTGCTCGCCACCGCCCGCGCCGAACGCCGGCGCGCCCGGGACTGACGGCCGCCGGGGCCCGCCTCGAAGGGCGTACGGGTGCCTCACGGGCACATGGGAGCAGTTCCCCGCGCTCCCGAACCCGTCGGCCGAGCGCCCCGTGGACGCCGTCCCCTACAGGGCGTCCGCCAGCCAGGCCGGGAAGGCCGTGAGGTCGTCCAGGACGGCGTCCGCGCCGGCCGCGCGGAGCTCCTCGGCGGTGTACGGCCCGGTGGCCACCGCGACCGCGACGGCGCCCGCCGCCCGGGCACCGGCGATGTCGCCGAGGTGGTCGCCCACGTAGACGCCGGCGCCGTGTTCGCGCAGCGCGGCGCCCTTGGTCTCCGCCCACAGGTCACCGACCAGGACGTCCACCTCCAGGCCGAAGTGCTCCAGGTGCAGCCGCGCGTTCCGCTCGTACTTGCCGGTGATCACCGCGACCCGGCCGCCGTGGGCCCGGACGGCGGCGACCGCCTCCAGGGCGCCGGGCAGCACGAGGGTCCCGGGCAGCGCGTACTCCCGGTACATCTCGCGGTACCGGTCGGCGATCTCGTCCAGCCGCTCGGCCGGGAACCAGTTGGCGAGCTCGCGCAGCAGCGGCGGCCCGAGCCGGCTGACCGCCAGCTCGCTGTCGATCCAGGTGCCGGTCTCGGCGGCGAGCGCGTCGTAGGTGGCCCTGATCCCGGGCCGGGTGTCCAGCAGCGTCATGTCGAGGTCGAAGCCGACGGTGAGAGCCATGCCCGCCAGCCTAGGCCGTGCCGGCCGTCCGCCGGCCGCCGTGCGGACCCCCCGCCACGTGCTCTCCGTCACTGCCCGCAGTTCCCCGGGGACCCAAAGTTTCGACCGCGGGCCCGGCCGGGTATGCAGCCCTCGCACGGGGTGGTCGATCACCCCGCTTCGTCTCCGGGGGGTGTCTGCCTGTGGATCGCGCCGTGCCGCGTCCCTGCCGGGCCGTGCCCCCGTCCGGACGTGCCGCTCGGGAGTGAGCGGCTGAGGGATCATTAATCCGCTGAGCGTCGCCGACCACCCGCGTAGGGTGGTCGGCTCGCCGTCCACCCGACGGGATCCGGCCACCGCCGGTCCCGCCCACACCCACAACGAGGACAGTTCGAGATGCCCACCGGCCAGGTCAAGTGGTTCAACGAGACGAAGGGATTCGGCTTCCTGTCGCGCGACGACGGGGGCGACGTCTTCGTCCACACCAAGGCGCTGCCCGCCGGGGTCACCACGCTGAGGCCGGGCCAGCGCGTCGAGTTCGGGATCGTCGCGGGCCACCGCGGCGACCAGGCGATGGGCGTCACGCTGCTCGACGCCCTGCCGTCGGTCGCCGCCGCCCAGCGCCGCAGCCCCGACGACATGGCACCGATCGTGCAGGACCTGATCACCACGCTGGACGCCGTCCTGCCGGGCCTGCAGCGCGGCCGCTACCCCGCCAAGCCGGCCGGCCAGAAGCTCGCCGTGATGCTGCGGGCGGTCGCGGACCAGTTCGACGTCTGACCGGACCGCCCGCACCAGGGCGTCAGGACCTCAGAAGCGCAGCGCACCCGGGTCGACCGAGGGCACCAGCCCCTCCGTGGCGGCCCGGGTGAGCAGCGTCTCGACCGCCGCGTACCCCTCCGCGCCGAGGTCCTCGGTGAACGCGTTGACGTAGAGGCCGATGTGCTGGTCGGCCACCGCCGGGTCCATCTCCTGTGCGTGCTCCAGCACGTACGCCCGGGAGTCCTCCGGGGCGTCCCAGGCGGCCCGCACCGAGGCGCGCAGGGTGTCGGCCAGCTCCTTCAGCCGGTCGGCGCCGAGCGAGCGCCGGGCCACGATCGCGCCGAGCGGGATCGGCAGCCCGGTCTCCCGCTCCCAGGCCTCGCCCATGTCGGCGAGGCGGTGCAGCCCGTACCGCCCGTACGTGAAGCGGGCCTCGTGGATCACCAGTCCGGCGTCCACCCGGCCGTCCCGCACCGCGGGCATGATCTCGTGGAAGGGCATCACGACGATCCTCCCGAAGCCGCCGGGCACGGCCTTCGCGGCCCAGAGCCGGAACAGCAGGTAGGCCGTCGAGCGCTCGCTCGGCACCGCCACCGTGCCGCCCGTCAGGTCGGCGTCCGGCTCCCGGGTCAGCACCAGCGGGCCGCAGCCGCGCCCCAGCGCCCCGCCGCAGGGCAGCAGCGCGTACTCCTCCAGCACCCAGGGCAGCTGCCCGTAGCTGATCTTCAGCAGGTCGAGCTCGCCGCGCTCGGCCATGCCGTTGGTGACGTCGATGTCGGCGAACAGCACCTCGGGCGCGTCGGCGCCGGGCACCAGGCCGTGCGCCCAGGCGTGGAAGACGAAGGTGTCGTTGGGGCACGGCGAGTACGCGACCCGCAGCGGCTCAGCCATCAGCGGCCTCCTGGAGCAGTTCGGGGTACGGCAGCGCCGCGAAGGCCCGCTCCAGGGCCCCGAGCGCCTCGCCGATCCGCCAGGCGGCGCGGTCGCGCGGGCCGACGGGGTTGGACACGGTCCTGATCTCCAGGACGGGCAGGCCGGACCGGGCGGCGGCCTCGGCCACGCCGAAGCCCTCCATCGCCTCCGCGACCGCACCCGGATGACGGGCCGCCAGCGCGGCGGCCCGTTCGGCGCTGCCGGTCACCGTCGAGACGGTGAGCACCGGGCCGACCACGGCGTCCAGGGCCTTCGCCGCCAGGGCGGCCGCGTCCGGTGCGGGCCGGTGCCGCACGCTGCCGAAGCCCAGCTCGGTGACGTCCCGGAAGCCCTCCGGGGTCTCGGCGCCGAGGTCGGCCGCCACGATCCCGGAGGCGACCACCGTCGCGCCGACCGGCGCGTGCGGGGCGAAGCCGCCCGCGATGCCGGCCGACACCACCAGCCGGAACCGGCCGGTGGCCAGGGCCGCCGCCGTCGCCGCGGCCGCCGCGGCCGGGCCGACCCCGCCGGCCAGCACCTCGACCGGAACGCCCGGCGCCCCGGCGCGCGCGAGCCCGCGCAGCACCGCGTCGGCCTCGGCCTGGCTGCTCGTCGTCGTACCTGGGGCTCATCGCCGGAGGGTCAGTCCTGGGTCTTCATGTCGAAGTACCAGATGCCCAGGATCTCCTGGGTCTTCTGGTCGGCCTCGACGACCGTCACGGTCGTGGTGCCCGAGGAGTTCAGCACCTGCGAGGCCGCCACCGAGCCGGACCAGGTGGTGCCGCGGGTGTCCTGCGCGAGCGGGGTCTGGCCCTGGGCGCCGCCGTCGGTGAAGGCGAACCAGCCGCGGTCCGCGACGGACGGCGGCACACCCACGCCGATCCGGTCGCTGGCCTGCACGTCGGTCGACGGCAGGGTGTTGGCCTCGCGGGCCTTCTTCGCGTCCACCTGGCACTTGGCGAGGACGTCCTGCGGCAGCGCCTTGCCGTCGTTGTAGCAGAACGGCGCCGAGGTGATCGACGAACGGCCGACCGTCAGGGTCACGACGTGCTCGTCGGGCTTGCCCTGGTCGGCAGCGTGCGCGATGGAGATGCCGACCGTGCCGGCGCCGATCACGACCACGGCGCCGATGGCGGCGATTGCACGGGTGCTGAGGCTCATGGGCAAGAGGCTACCGGGCTTTCGCGATCACGCGACGCGGGGGTGGCCGAGTCGCCGCGGCTATGCCACCCGTGGCCGAGTGGCCGTCCCGCGCAACCCCACCTTGAACAGCGAGCGCAGCGTCCACAGCAGCATCACCGTCATCACCGCCGCCGCCAGTGCCAGGCCCAGCGTCGCGTTCAGCGGCAGCGAGATGCCGACCACGCCGCCCACGACCCAGCACAGCTGAAGGACCGTCTCCGACCGCGCGAAGGCGGACGTCCGCACCGCCTCCGGCACGTCCCGCTGGATCACCGCGTCCAGCGCCAGCTTCCCCAGCGAGGCCGCCATGCCCGAGGCCGCCGCCACCACGGCGATCGTCAGCAGGCTGTACCAGATCGCCGCCGCTGCCGAGGCCAGCGCCGCGAGCAGCAGCATCGCGGCGACCGTCGCCTCCGAACCGCGGGTCTTCAGCCAGGAGCCGAACACCGACCCCAGCGCGTTGCCCACCCCCGCCGACGCGGCCACGATGCCCAGCGCCGCCGTCTCCGGCACCCCGCTCACCGGCTCCTTGCGGACCAGGAACGCCAGGAACATCACCAGGAACCCCACCAGCCACCGCAGCGAGGACACCGCCCGCAGCGCCAGGATCACCGACGGGCCGACCGTCCGCAGGATCGCCTTCGACGACCGGGCGCCGTGCCCCTCGGCGTGCATCACCGCACGCTGCTCGCCCTTGGCCGAGTCCACCTTGTGCGGCAGGTGAAACGCCATCAGCGTGCCGATCACGAAGACCAGGAACGCCCCGCGCAGCGGCCACCCCGGACCGGCCAGGTGCAGCAGCCCGCCCACCCCGGCCGCGACCATCGTCGCCAGCAGGCCGGCCAGCGTCACCCGGGAGTTCGCCTTCACCAGCGACAACTGCGGCGGCAGCAGCCGCGGCACCACCACGCTGCGCACCACCCCGTACGACTTCGAGGCGACCAGCACGCCCAGCGCTTCGGGATAGAGGGCGATCCCCCCTCCGGCGATCGACCCGGCCATCGTCCAGGCCAGGATCGCCCGGGCCAGCATCGACATCGCCATCGCCGAACGGCGGCCGTGCGGCAGCTTGTCGAGCAGCGGACCGATCACCGGTGCCAACAGCGCGAACGGCGCCATGGTGATCAGCAGGTAGAGCGCGACCCGGCCGCGGGCCTCGCCGGTAGGCACCGAGAAGAAGATGGTGGAGGCCAGCGCGATGGTGATGAGCATGTCGCCGAAGGAGTTCAGCGCGTGCAGCTCGATCAGCTTCGCCAGCCCCGACTCGCCGGCGCCCTCCGCCGACGTCGCCCGCCGGATCCGCCGGCCGGTGCCGTGCACCATCCGGCCGGTCCGCACACCCGCCGCGGAAGCTCCCCTGACCAGTGCGTTCTTCGGCCTGCCGGCCTTCGGCGGCGTCCGCTCCCCGGCAGCTCCGGCGTCGGTGTCCGGATCCTGCGGCGGCACAGCCCTCACTCCCGAGGGACCCTCCGGCTGCGGAGCGTCCACGCCGTGCTGCGAGGGGGTCTCGTCCGCCACATACGCCATCCTGCCCGAGAATCAGCGACCGTACGACTGTTGACCCGGTGCGGCTTCCGCGGAACGCCGCGCGCGGCCCCGGACTGTGCCCGGACGCCGACCGGCGGGTAGCCTGCACTACGCGCACGGGGTTGGGACGGACCGGGCGGGGCGGCGCGGCCGGTGCCGGGGACGGACCCGGGTCGCGCAGAATAAGAAGTGCCCCTCGTACAGCTTCGGCGGGCGGGGCACCACCCCGGACGGCCCCGGCCGTGCGCGGGACCGCCGCCGGACAACAGGACTGGGAGAGAATCGACGCCGTGAGCGCTGCGATGCGAAGCCGTACCCCCGACCGGCTCTGTGCCGAGGCCGTCGAACTCGCCCGCCAGGCCGCCGTCGAGATGGTCGGACCGGAGACCGTCGGCGCCCACCTAGGCGTCCGCGCCGAGGCCGACCGCGTGGTCACCCACACCTTCGAGTGCCTTGACGCCGCCTACCGCGGCTGGCACTGGGCGGTCACCGTGGCCCGTGCACCACGCGCCAAGAACGTCACCCTCGACGAGGTCGTCCTGCTGCCCGGCGACGACGCCGTCCTCGCCCCGCAGTGGGTGCCGTGGAGCGAGCGCCTGCGCCCCGGCGACATGGGCCCCGGCGACCTGCTGCCCACCGGCGCCGACGACCTCCGGCTGGAGCCCGGCTGGAGCGGCGAGGACGAGCCCGCCCCCAACTCCGCGATGAGCGAGGCCGCGGAGGAGGACGTCGTCCTCACCGATCCGCACGTCCAGCCCGCCCCGGCCCGCGCCCGGATCGGCGCCGTCGCCGAGGAGCTCGGCCTCGCCCGGCCCCGGGTGCTCTCCCGGCTCGGCCTGCACCTCGCCGCGGAACGCTGGGACTCGGCCTTCGGCCCGCAGACGCCGATGGCGCAGGCCGCCCCGGCCAACTGCGACACCTGCGGCTTCCTGATCCCGATCGGCGGCTCGCTCGGCCAGGCGTTCGGCGTGTGCGGCAACGAGTTCGGCCCCGCCGACGGCCAGGTCGTCGCCTTCGGGTACGGCTGCGGCGGCCACTCCGAGGCCGCGGTGCTGCCCGCCCCGCCCACCCCCTCCGAGCTGATCCTCGACGAGACCGTCGTCGAGCCGCTCACCCTCCACCCCGACCGCACCGGCGGCTCCGTCGAGCCCGACGCCCCCGCCGAGGAGCTCGGCCACTCCTGACGGAGCGGACACCCGCCCCGCGTGCGCCGTCCCCTGCGGTCGGAACTGTCCGTCCGGCAGGGGAGAATGCGGACGTACGCAGGGTGCGGACGGCGGAAGGCGGCAGGGCCAGTGGAGCCTCGGATCATCGGCGGTACGGACGGGCAGACGGCGGACGTCTTCGACACGGCGGGCCTGCGCCACCGCGTCCTGGACGCGTGGACGGCCGCGCCCGCACGCTTCCGGGAGGACGCCAACGCCGAGGAGGAGCTCGCCCTCGGCGGCTACCGCGACCGCCTGATCGTCGAGCTCGCCCAGAACGCCGCCGACGCCGCCGCCCGCAACGGCACCGCCCCGGGCCGGCTGCGGCTGATCCTCCGCGACGGCGTGCTGGCCGCCGCCAACACCGGCGCCCCGCTGGACGCCACCGCGGTGGAGTCGCTCTCCACCCTCCGCGCCTCGGCCAAGCGCCCCGAGGACGTCCCCACCGTCGGCCGCTTCGGCGTCGGCTTCTCGGCCGTGCTGGCGGTCGCCGACGAGCCCGCGGTGCTGTCCACGCACGGGTCCGTCCGCTGGTCGCTGTCCGAGGCCTCCGCGCTGGTCGGCGCCCGCCCGCAGCTCACCGAGGAGCTGCGCCGCCGCGAGGGCCACGTCCCGCTGCTGCGCCTGCCGTTCCCCGCCGAGGGGTCCGCCCCGGACGGCTACGACACGGTGGTGGTGCTGCCGCTGCGGGACGCCGCCGCCGAGGACCTGACCCGCCGTCTGCTCGCCGAGATCGACGACGCGCTGCTGCTGACCCTGCCCGGCCTCGCCGAGATCGTGGTGGAGACGCCGGAGGGCGTCCGCACGCTGACCCGGTCCGCGGACGCCCCGCGTCCGGACGGCATCACCACCGTCACCATCACCGACGGCGACCGGGCCACCGTCTGGCAGACGGTCGGCGCCGAGGGCACCGTCGCCGCCCCTCTGCTGGCCGACCGGACGACCGAGGAGCGCGCCCGCCCGTACTGGTCGGTGGTCTGGGCGGTGCCGGTCTCCGACACCGGAATGCCGCAGCCGCTGCGGACCACCGCGGTGGTGCACGCGCCGACGCCCAGCGACGAGCCGCTCGGCGTGCCCGCGCTGCTGATCGCCGGCTACCCGCTGGACTCCACCCGCCGCCACGTCGCCCCCGGCCCGCTCACCGACTTCCTCACCGAACGCGCCGCGGACGCCTACGCCGAGCTGCTGAAGGCCCGCGGGGCGGACCTCGGCTCGCTCTCCCTGGTGCCCGGCCGCCTCGGCCACGGCGCGCTGGACAACGCGCTGCGCGCCGCGATCCTGGACCGGCTGCCCGGCACGCCGTTCCTGCCGCACCCGGGCCCGGTCGAGGAGGGCACCCCGGCGCTGCGGCCGCGCGACGCGACGCTGCTGGAGGGCGCGGACGGCTCGGTGGTGTCCGCGCTGGCGCCGATCTTCCCCGGCCTGCTGCCGGCCGGCCTGGAGCGCCGCCCCGAGCTGCGGGCACTGGACGTCCGCCGGGTGCCGCTGGCCGAGGTGGTCGACCAGCTCGGCGGCCTGGACCGGGAGCCCGCCTGGTGGCGCAACCTGTACGCGGCGCTGGCCGGGGCCGACCCGGAGGCGCTGGGCGCCCTGCCGGTGCCGCTGGCCGACGGCCGGACGGTGACCGGCCCGCGCCGGGTCCTGCTGCCCTCCGACCCGGCGGACTGGGCCGGCTACGAGGGGTACCCCGACTCGCTGGCCGAGGCGCTCGGCCTGCTCGACCTGCGGCTCGCCCACCCGGAGGCCGCCCACCCGCTGCTGGCCAAGCTCGGCGCCGTGACGGCGACCCCGGCCGGCGTGCTGGACACCCCGGAGGTGCGGGCCGCCGTCGCCCGCTCGCTGGAGGTCGGCGAGGACGACTTCGACGCCGCGGTCGACCTGGCCGACGCGGTGCTCGCGCTGGTGAAGGCCGCCGAGGCCGGCCCGGGCGACCACCCGTGGCTGGCCCGCCTGGCACTCCCGGACGACGAGGGCGAGCTGACCCGGGCCGGCGAGCTGATCATCCCGGACTCCCCGTTCGCCGACCTGGCCCGGGACGGCGACGCCGCCTACGTCGACGAGGACCTGCTGGAGCGCTGGGGTCCGGACGTGCTGGCCGCCGCCGGTGCACTGGCCGGCTTCGTGCTGGTCCGCGCCGAGGACGTGGTGCTCGACCCGGACGACCTGGAGCGGCTCGACCCGACCGTGCCCGCCGACCGGGCCGCCGGCGGCTCCCCCACGGGCCTGGTCGACGAGGCCCCGGACGGCCTCGCCGAATGGTGCGAGGACACCCTGGAGGCGCTGCACGCAGACGACAGCGGGGAGATCGGCGTGCCGCCGGTCGCCGCCGAGCTGCTCGCCGTCCGCGACCTCGACCTGGTCGACGACGCGGCCTGGCCGCAGGCGCTGAAGGTGCTCGCCCGCCCGCCGTACCGGGACGCCGTGGTGAACCCGGTGCGCACCCTGCTGCCGGACGGCCGCTACGTCGACCTGCCGCCGTACACGGCGTGGTGGCTGCGCGACCACCCGGTGCTGGACGGCCGGGAGCCGGCCGGCCTGCGCGCGGCCGGCGCCGACCCGCTGCTGCGCGGCCTGTACGACGAGGCCCGCACCGACCTGGACGAGCAGTTCCTGCACGCCCTCGGGGTGCGCACCACGCTGGCCGCGCTGCTCGCCGAACCGCACGGCCCGGAGGAGCTGCTCGACCGTCTGGTGGACGACGCCTCCGACGTGACCCACCGCCAGCTGCACGGCATCCACACCCAGCTCGCCGCGCTGCCGGCCGGGCGGGTCGAGCCGCTGGACGTCGTCCGGGCGCTCGCCCCGCTGGACCCGGAGACCGGCCGCCGCCCCGACACCACGGTGATCGTGGACGCCGCGCAGGCGGTCGTCGCCGACGCGCCGGACCTGGTCGAGCTGCTGCACGACCACCCGGTGCTGCCGGTCGCCCCGGAGCTGGCCGCGGCCCTCGCCGAGCGGCTGAACGTGTCGCTGGCCAGCGAGGTGGCGGGTGGCCGGGTGCTCTCCGACGGCGTGCTGCACCGGGTGCCGGCCGTGGTCCGCGAGCTGCTGCCGGGCTGCCCGGCCGCCTACGAGGAGCACGAGGAGCTGCTGGTGGTCGGCCCGGACGGCGGGGAGGCGCACGTCGACTGGCGCTGGGACGCGGCCGCCGGCACGCCGGAGGTGCCGTACGCCCCGGAGGACGCCGAGGCGGGCGACGAGGACGACGAGTTCGAGGTGCCGCCGGTGCCGGGCCTGCTGCACGCGGCCACCCCGGAGGGCCTGGCGGCCGGCCTCGCCTGGTCGGTCGGCCAGTGGCACCGCCGGTTCGAGGTCCTCGCCGCGCTGGCCGAGCCGGACCGCGCCTACGAGCTGCTGAACGCCCGCGACTACGAGTCCTGACCGGCGCCGTGCCGGGGCCCGCACCCGCGGGTCCCGGCCGGCCCGGACGGGCCTCAGTCCACGCCGTTCCCGGCGGGCTCGGAGCGGAGCACGATCACCCGCCAGCTGATCTCCAGCAGCACGCCCGCGATCCCGGCGATCACCACCCCGAGCCAGGGGTCGCGGACGCCGGCCAGTTCGAGCTGGAAGAAGTCGGAGAGCCAGGGCACCGTCAGCACCAGTGCGAACGCCCCTCCCATCGCCGCGATCAGCAGGATCCGCCACCAGGAGTACGGCCGGGCGACGATCGCCAGCACCCACATCGCCACCAGGAAGAGCGTCAGCGTCGCCACGCTGGTGTCCGCCTTCAGGTCGGTGCCGTCGTCGGCCCGGGCCAGCATGTACGAGGTGAAGGTGGCGGCGCCGGCGATCACCCCGCCGGGGACGGCGAACCGCAGCACCCGCCGGACGAAGCCCGTCCTGGCCCGCTCGTTGTTGGGTGCGAGGGCGAGGAAGAAGGCCGGCACGCCGATGGTGAGGGTGGAGAGCAGGGTGGAGTGCCGGGGCAGGAACGGGTACGGCACGTGGGTGAAGACGACCAGCAGGGCGAGCAGCACCGAGTAGACGGTCTTCACCAGGAAGAGGGTGGCGACCCGCTCGATGTTGCCGATCACCCGGCGGCCCTCGGCGACCACCGAGGGCAGGGTGGCGAACGAGTCGTCGAGCAGCACGATCTGGGCGACCGCGCGGGTGGCGTCGCTGCCGGTGCCCATGGCGACGCCGATGTCGGCGTCCTTCAGCGCCAGCACGTCGTTGACGCCGTCGCCGGTCATCGCCACGGTGTGCCCGCGGGACTGCAGCGCGCCGACCAGGTCGCGCTTCTGCTGCGGGGTGACCCGCCCGAAGACGGACGCCATGTCGGCGGCGTCGGCGAAGGCGGCCGGGTCGTCGTGGGGGAGGGTGCGGGCGTCCACCGGCTGGTCGGCGCCGGGCAGGTCGAGGTGGCCGGCGACCGCGCCGACCGCCACCGCCGCGTCGCCGGAGATCACCTTGGCCCGGACCTTCTGCCGCTCGAAGTAGCGCAGGGTGTCGGCGGCGTCCGCGCGCAGCCGCTGCTGGAGCACCACCAGGGCGAGCGGCTCCAGCCCGGCCGCCGGGTCGGGGTCGTCCAGCGGCACGGGTGAGCGGCCGAGCAGCAGCACCCGCAGCCCGCGGGCGCCGAGCCCGTCGGCCTCGGCCAGCGCCGGGTGCCCGGCCGGCAGCAGGACGTCGGGGGCACCGAGCAGCCAGCTGCCCTCGCCGCCCTGCGGTTCGGCGAGCCGGGCCGCGCTCCACTTGCGGGCGGACGAGAACGGCACGGACTCGACCACCCGCCAGTGGCCGTCCGGCGGGGGGCCGTAGGCCTCGATGACGGCCTGCATGGAGGGGTTGGGGCGGGCGTCCGCGGCGCCGAGCGCGCCGAGCGCCTCTCGGAGGGTCTCCGGTGCGCCGTGCCGGGCCCGGCCGTCGGCGAGCGGCCGCAGCTCCAGCAGGTCCATCCCGCCCTCGGTGAGGGTGCCGGTCTTGTCCAGGCAGACGGTGTCGACCCGGGCGAGCCCCTCGATCGCGGGCAGCTCCTGCACCAGGCACTGGCGGCGGCCGAGACGGATCACGCCGATCGCGAAGGCGACCGAGGTCAGCAGCACCAGGCCCTCGGGCACCATCGGCACGATCCCGGCCACCATCCGGCGGACGGCCTCCTGCCAGTCGTTGCGCTCCACCGCGAGCTGGCTGACGATCAGGCCGAGCGCGGTCGGCACCAGCAGCCAGGTGATGAACTTGAGGATCTCGTCGATGCCGCTGCGCAGTTCGGAGCGGACGAGGGTGAACTTGGCGGCCTCCTCGGAGAGCCGGGCGGCGTAGGCCTCCCGGCCGACCTTGGCGGCGGTGAACGCGCCCGCGCCGGCGACGACGAAGCTGCCGGACATGACCTGGTCGCCGGGGCGCTTGAGGACGGAGTCGGGTTCGCCGGTGAGCAGCGACTCGTCGATCTCCAGGCCGTCGGCCTCGGTGACGGTGCCGTCGACGACGACCTTGTCGCCGATGCCGAGCAGCACGGTGTCGTCGAGCACGACCGCGGAGGTGGCCACGGCCAGCGCGGCGCCGTCCCGGCGGACCTGCGGCTTGGCCTCGCCGATCAGCGCGAGGCTGTCGAGGGTGCGCTTGGCCCGCAGCTCCTGGACGATGCCGATCGCCGTGTTGGCCACGATGACCAGGCCGAACAGGCCGTCCTGGATCGGGCCGACCACCAGGATGATCGCGAACATCACGCCGATGATGGCGTTGAAGCGGGTGAAGACGTTGGCCCGGACGATCTCGCGGACGGAGCGGCTGGAGCGCACCGGGACGTCGTTGACCTGCCCGCGGGAGACCCGCTCGGCGACCTCGGCCGCCGTCAGCCCGCCCCGACGCCCGGACGGCCCCGGGTGTCCTGCCTCGGCCGTGCCCTCCGCGGGATGCGTCATGGGTCCGACTCTAGGTGGGGCCCCGGGCCGGTGCCGCTCCGCCGAGGTGGCGGTCAGTCCAGACGAGTGGCGGGGCCCTCGGGGCTCTGCGCGCCCGTCGCGGCCCCGGTCGCGGCCTCGGCGGCCCGGGCGCGGCGGATGGCGTCCCGGCGGGCGCGGCAGTACCAGAGGCCGATCAGGCCGAGCAGGCCGCCGGAGAGGCAGATCCACGGCCAGGTGCCGTGGCCGTGCTGCTCCAGGGTGCCCTTGAAGGGCAGCAGGGCGAGGAAGGCGACGAACCACAGCGCCGTGCCGCCGCCGACGATGGCGACGTCGTTGGCCTCCAGCGGCGGGGGCGAGGGGCGCAGCGGGGTCTTGGGCATGGCCCCTAGGGTACGGGGACGAGGAGCCTCCGGTGCAGGGGTGGCGGGCGCCCGACGACCGATTCTGCGGGTGGATGGCCGTAAGGGCCTTCTTCTACGCGCGAAGATGGCGTGCGAACGAGCGAAAACTCATACTTGGGCTTCCGGTTGCTGCTACGCGCGTCATTCCGCCCGTCCGGCAGGCCGCCGGTGGACCGGGTCAGTGCCGCCCCGGGTCCCGCCGTCACCACCCCCGTCCGTGCCCCCACCCGACGAGGACCCGCATGTCTCCGCAGGCCCAGCCGACGTCCGCGCTCGACGCGCCGTCCGTGCCCTCCGCCGCACCGCAGCCCCCCACCGGTGTGCTCGACCGCTTCTTCCGGATCACCGAGCGCGGCTCCACGCTGCCCCGGGAGATCCGCGGCGGCGTCGCCACCTTCTTCACCATGGCCTACATCCTGGTGCTGAACCCGATCATCCTGGCCAACGCCACGGACATGACCGGCGCGCACCTCGACAGCGGACAGCTGGTCACCGCCACCGCGCTCACCGCAGGCCTCACCACCCTGCTGATGGGCGTCATCGGCAACGTGCCGATCGCACTCGCGGCCGGCCTCGGCGTCAACAGCATCGTCGCCCTCCAGCTCGCCCCCCGGATGACCTGGGCCGAGGCGATGGGCATGGTCGTGCTGGCCGGCTTCGCGATCCTGCTGCTGGTCGCCACCGGCCTGCGCGAGCGCGTGATGAACGCCGTGCCGCTCGGCCTGCGCAAGGCCATCGCGATCGGCATCGGCCTGTTCATCGCCCTGATCGGCCTGGTCGACGCCGGCTTCGTCAGCCGGATCCCGGACGCCGCGCACACCACCGTCCCGCTGCAGCTCGGCGGCAGCGGCCACCTGCTGGGCTGGCCGGTGCTGGTCTTCGTGCTCGGCCTGCTGCTCACCCTGGTGCTGCTGGTCCGCAAGGTGCCCGGCGCGATCCTGATCGGCATCGTCGTCGCCACCGTCGTCGCCCTGGTGATCGAGCAGGTCGTCGGCCTCGGGCAGGGCTGGGGCCTGACCGTCCCGACCTGGCCGGGCAGCCCGGTCGCCGCCCCGGACTTCGGCCTGATCGGCAAGGTCGACCTGGTCGGCGGCTTCCACCACGCCGGTGCGCTCACCGGTGTGCTGTTCGTCTTCACCGTGCTGATGTCCTGCTTCTTCGACGCGATGGGCACCATCCTCGGCGTCGCCGACGAGGCGCACCTGCTCGACGAGAAGGGCGACCTGCCGGGCATCAACAAGATCCTCATGGTGGACGGCATCGCCACCGCGGCCGGCGGCGCCACCTCCTGCTCGGCCAACACCTGCTACGTGGAGTCCACCGCGGGCGTCGGCGAGGGCGCCCGGACGGGCTTCGCCTCGGTCGTCACCGGCGTGCTGTTCCTGTTCGCGCTGTTCCTGACCCCGGTGGCCACCATGGTGCCCGCGCAGGCCGCCACCCCGGCGCTGGTCGCGGTCGGC
Source organism: Kitasatospora arboriphila (assembly GCF_039528095.1). Lineage (NCBI taxonomy): Bacteria > Bacillati > Actinomycetota > Actinomycetes > Kitasatosporales > Streptomycetaceae > Kitasatospora > Kitasatospora arboriphila. Next base: position 52,572 of record NZ_BAAALD010000008.1, on the reverse strand, counting down.
TTCCTGATCCTGGCCAACTCGATCAAGGAGATCGACTGGGCCGACCACACCATCGCGATCCCGGCGTTCCTGACCATCGTCCTGATGCCGTTCACCTACTCGATCACCAACGGCCTGGGCATGGGCTTCATCGCCTTCTGCGTGCTGCGCCTGGCGGCCGGCCGAGGCCGCGAGGTGCCCGCGGCGATGTACGCGGTGTCCGCGGTGTTCGCCTTCTACTACCTGATGCCGGCGCTCGGCCTGCTCTGACCTCCGCCGCCGTACGGGCCCTCCCACCGGATCCCCGGGGGAGGGCCCTTCGCGTTCCCGGCGCCGGCGGCGTGCGCGCCGCGCCGGCCCGGGGGGAGCGGACCGGCGCATTCGGGGGCGTACGGGTGGCGATCCGGCGTCGATTCGAGGGAGGGGTCGGCCGTTCCGGGCGGGTGTTGTGCAGGGGCCGTCGACCCGTCCCGATCTGGCAACTTGCGTGTGCATGACCATGCTTGGATGGCCCGACCCCGCCCGGCGGCGGCCCGTCCGGCCCACCCCGGGGCGCGGATCCGGTGACGCCGGCAGCGCTCCCGGGTAGGCATCTGCGTCATCCGGAGCCGACCGGCCGGGACACCCCCACCACCGTGACATGTCGTCGGAGGGCCACCTTGCGCATCCTGCTGGTCGCCAGCGCGTTCAACAGCCTCACCCAGCGTGTCCACACCGAGCTGCGCGACCGGGGCCACACCGTGGCCGTCGAGCTCGCCCTCGGTGACGAGCCCGTCCGCGCCGCCGTCGGACGGTTCGAACCCGACCTCGTCCTCGCGCCCATGCTGACCCGGGCGGTGCCGGAGGACGTCTGGCGCAGGCTCCCCGTCCTGATCGTCCACCCCGGCCCCAAGGGCGACCGCGGGCCGTCCTCGCTCGACTGGGCCATCCACGAGGGCGCCGAGGAGTGGGGCGTGACCGTCCTGCAGGCCGTCGCCGAGATGGACGCCGGGCCGATCTGGGCGTCCGTCCCCTTCACCCTGCCCGCCTGCGGCAAGAGCGAGGCGTACCGCACCGAGGTGGCCGACGCCGCCGTGGAGGCCGTGCTGCTCGCCGTCGAGCGGTACGGCAGCGGCTGGTTCGAACCCGAGCCGCTCGACTACGCCCGCTGGGACGTCCGCGGGAAGCCGCGGCCGTACCACGCACAGGAGTACCGGCGGATCGACTGGGCCGCCGACGACACCGCCACCGTGCTGCGCAAGCTGCGCTCCGGCGACTCCCAGCCCGGCGTCCTCGACGAGCTGTACGGCCGCGAGCACTTCCTGCACGGCGGCCACCCCGAGGACCTGCTGCGCGGCGCCCCCGGCACCGTCCTCGCCACCCGCGAGGGCGCGATCTGCCGGGCCACCACCGACGGCGCCGTCTGGATCCCGCAACTGCGTCCGCGCCGCACCCCCGGCGGCCCGGCCACCTTCAAACTGCCCGCCGCGCAGGTGCTCGGCAGCCTCCTCGACGGCGTGCCCGAGGTGCCCGTCACCCCCTACGACGCCGCCCGCCGCCGCACCTGGTCCGAGCTGCGCTACCGCGAGGAGGCCGGCGTCGGGTACCTGGAGTTCGCCTTCCCCGGCGGGGCGATGAGCACCGGGCAGTGCCGCCGGCTGCTCGCCGCCTACCGGGAGGCCTGCGCCCGGCCCACCGCGGTGCTGGTGCTCGGCCCGGCCCGGGACTTCTTCTCCAACGGCATCCACCTCAACACCATCGAGGCGGCCGCCGACCCCGCCGAGGAGTCCTGGCAGAACATCAACGCCATGGACGACCTGGTCGAGGCGGTCCTGACCACCACCGACAAGCTCACCGTCGCGGCCCTGGCCGGCAACGCCGCGGCCGGCGGCCTGATGCTGGCGGCCGCCGCGGACGAGGTCTGGTGCCGGGCCTCCGCCGTGCTCAACCCGCACTACCGGCTGATGGGCCTGTACGGCTCCGAGTACTGGACGTACACGCTGCCCCGCCGGGTCGGCGAGGAGACCGCCCACCGGCTCACCACCGCCGCGCTGCCGGTCGGCGCCCGGGAGGCCGAGGCGGTCGGACTGGTCGACCGGGCGCGCCGCGGCGGCGCCGCCGAGTTCCGCCGCTGGGTCGAACGGGAGGCCGCCGCGCTCGCCGACGCGCCCGAGCTGGGCGCCCGGCTGCTGGAGAAGAAGCGCCGCCGGGCCGCCGACGAGGCCGCCAAGCCGCTCTCCGCCTACCGTGCCGAGGAACTGGCCCGGATGCGGCGCAACTTCACCGCCCCCGACGAGCCGTACCACCGGCTGCGCCGCGACTTCGTGCACAAGGTCTGCCCGGCCGCGACCCCGGAGCACCTGCGCGGCTGACCCGGCGAACGGCCGAGGGCCGGCCCGCCCCCCGTGGCGGACCGGCCCTCGGCCGTGGGTGCTGCGTGCTCAGTACTGCGGCTTCCCGTCGGCCTGCGGGCCCGACCAGGCGGGCACGACCCGGCCGCTCACCGGCGCGGACTGCGCCGGACGGGCCCGGCGGCGGCCGCTCTGCGCGGTCTGCCCGGCACCCGGGACGAACAGGTCCGGCCCGGCACCGCCGTCCTGCAGCGGCCACTGCGGCCAGTCGTCCGGCGCGCGCCGGGCAGCGGAGGGACGGGACGGCAGCGGTGCGGCCGGCCCGGTCACCACCGGGCGGTGCTTGCTCGGCGCCACCGCGAAGGCCAGCGCACTGATGAAGACGTACGTGCCGAAGCCGACCGCGAGCGGGAAGACGAACTGCAGCGCGACCGGGCCGGGCGGGGCGTGCTCGGTGTCCGAGAGCCGGACGGAGACCGCCAGCATGCCGGTGTAGTGCATGGCGCACACGGCCACGCCCATCACCGGGGAGGCGGCCAGCACCGCCGCGGTGCCCCGGATGTTGAGGGCGGCCCAGAGCGCCGCCGTGGCGGCGAGGACGGCGATGCCGATCGAGGCGCCGACCAGCACCGGGTCGTAACCGATCCGACCGGGCAGCCGCACCGCCGCCATGCCCAGGTAGTGCATGGCGGCCACGCCGAGCCCGGTGGCGACGCCGCCGACCAGCACGGCGCTGCGCCGGTGGGTGCTCTGGCCCACGGTGAAGATGCCGATGCCGACGAAGCCGATGGCGACCAGCAGGCTGACCAGGGTCAGCGGGACGTCGTAGTGGATCTCGACGCCGCTGACCGCGAAGCCGAGCATGGCGACGAAGTGCATGCTCCAGATGCCGCCGCCGAGGGAGATCGTGCCGAGCAGCAGCCAGTTGCGCCGCGAGCGGCCTTCGGTGATCAGTGCCCAGCGGGTGCTGCGCAGCGCCACCAGGGCGCCGAGACATGCGACGAGGTACGAGAACGCCGGTGTCACCCAGCCGTAGACAGCGTGGTGGATGTGACCCAAGAGGACTCCCGGGGCGGAGTAGGGGTGCACAGTGCCGGCGTGCTGTGTTCCTGACAAGCCCGAACCCTAGCGACCCGCTCCGCTCGTGGGCAACGCCGGGAGATTCAGTGAACTCGCAGGTCAGTAGCGGTACTTCACGTTTGGCCCAAGATCTTGTCACCGGAGGTCGACACGATGTCCCGCCGGTCTTCGCACCGCGGCGGGCGGTGCGGCGACACCGGCGGAAAAGGATTTTCCTTAGCGAGAGTAATGACATAGGCTAAGGACCATGCCCGAGATGTCCGAGGACGATCTCGCAGCCGTCAGCCAGCTGCGGTCGTCCACGATGCGCCTTGCCCGCCGGCTGAGACACCAGCGTGTCGAGGAGTCGCTGAGCCCCACCGAAATGGGGGTCCTCGGCACCCTGGCGCGCTGCGGCAAGGCCACCCCCGGCGAGCTCGCCCGCCGCGAGCACGTCCAGCCTCCGTCGATGACGCGGATCATCGCGATGCTGGAGGAGAAGGGGCTGGTACGGCGCGAGCCGCACCCGGACGACCGCCGACAGGTGGTCGTCAGCAGCACCGAGCAGGCCGAGGCGATCCTCACGGAGAGCCGACGCCGGCGGAACGCCTGGCTGGCCGAACTGGCCGAAGGGCTGAGCAAGGAGGAGTGGGCGCTGATCCGCGCAGCGGCACCGGCCCTCTCCAGACTCGCCCACCTCTGACGCGCACCCCGACCGGCACGACGTCTCACGGCAACCGAACGAAGGAGCACCGCATCACCGCAGGACACATCCGAGAGAACAGCCGCGCGGCGACGAACCTGCCCGTCGCCGCGCCCCGAGGGGAGACCACCTTGACACCGCCGGCCGCAGCCAGCGCCGCCGCCACCCGCACCGACGACCTCGCCGCAGACCCCGCAGCCGACCGCGCTGCCACCGCCGAGAGCCAGGCGCCCGCCCCCGTGGGCCTGCCCGGCACCGGCGACGACGACCCCGACGAACGCCCCGCGGCGGTCACCCCCGCCGCATCCGCCCCCGCCGCCACCCGAGCGGGGGACGGCCCCACCGGGGCCCGCTTCACCCGGCCCGGAGGAATGTTCTCCTCCCTCCGGATCCGCAACTACCGGTACTACTTCGCCGGCCAGGTCGTCTCCAACACCGGCACCTGGATGCAGCGCATCGCCCAGGACTGGCTGGTGCTGAGCCTCACCGGCAGCCCCTTCGCGGTCGGCGTGACCACCGCCATGCAGTTCCTGCCGATGCTGCTGCTGGGCCTGTGGGGCGGCGTGCTCGCCGACCGGCTGCCCAAGCGCCGGCTGCTGCTCGCCACCCAGGGCGCGATGGGCCTGCTCGCCGCCGGGCTGGCCGTGCTCACCGTCACCGGCGCCGTCACGGCCGGGTACGTCTACGTCTTCGCGCTGCTGCTCGGCCTGGTCACCGTCGTCGACAACCCGACCCGGCAGGCCTTCGTCAGCGAGATGGTGCCCGCCAAGGACCTCGCCAACGCGGTCAGCCTGAACGCCGCCAACTTCCAGACCGCCCGGCTGGTCGGACCGGCCGTCGCCGGCCTGCTGATCGCCGCGGTCGGCAGCGGCTGGGCCTTCGCGGTCAACGCGCTCTCCTTCGCCGCCGTCCTCGGCGGCCTGCTCGCCATGCGCGAGAGCGAGCTGCGCCCCTCCACCCCGGTCGCCCGGCAGAGCGGCCAGTTGCGCGAGGGCCTGCGCTACGTCCGCGAGCGGCCCGAGCTGCTCTGGCCGATGGTGCTGGCCGGGTTCATCGGCACCTTCGGCTTCAACTTCCCGACGCTGCTCTCCGGCTTCGCCTACGACACCTTCAAGGTCGGTGCCGGCGAGTACGGGCTGCTGAACACCGCGATGGCCGTCGGCTCGCTGGCGGGCGCCCTGCTCGCCGCCCGCCGCGGCGCCCCCAGGCTGCGCCGGCTGGTCGGCGCGGCGGTCGCCTTCGGCACGCTGGAGGTGCTGGCCGCGCTCGCCCCCGGCTACTGGACCTTCGCCGCGCTGCTCACCCTGATCGGCGTCTTCGGCCTGACCTTCAACACCTCGGTCAACTCGGCGCTCCAGCTGGGCACCGACCCCGCCGTGCGCGGCCGGGTGATGGGCCTGCTGGTGCTGGTCTTCACCGGCGGCACCCCGATCGGCGCCCCGCTCGTCGGCTGGGTCACCGCCGCCTACGGGCCCCGGCTCGGCCTGCTCGCCTGCGGCCTGGTCTCGGCCGCCGCCGCGGCCGTGATCGCCGTGGTGCTGGCCCGCGCCGCCGACCTGAAGGTCCGGGTCGACCTGCACCCGGGTGCGGGCCGCCGGGTGGTCGCGGTGGTGCCGCGCACCCTGCCCAAGAAGGACCTGGCCACCGCCTGCTGAGGCCCGGCCCGGCTGGCCCCCGTCCACCGGGGCCTGCCGGGCCGCCGTCACGGTCGTCACCGTCCTTGGAGCCCCCGGTTCTGAGCCGGCCCCGCGGAAGGGCTCCGACCGGGAAGGCCGACGGGGAAGATGGGCCCATGAGGCTCTTTGTGGCGGTCAACCCGCCGAGCGAGGCGGTCCAGGAACTGGTCGACGCCGCGGCCGCGCTCCGCGAACGGCCCGGCGCGGACCGGCTGCGGTGGAGCGGGGTCGACGGCTGGCACCTCACCCTGGCCTTCCTGGGCGAGATCCCGGTCACCGAGGTGCCCGCCCTGGAGGCCGTCCTCGCCCGCACGGCCGGCGAGAACGGCGCCCACCGGCTCCGCCTCGCCGGCGGCGGCACCTTCGGCGACCGGGTGCTCTGGGTTGGCGTGGACGGCGAGGTCTGGGCACTGCGGCGGCTCGCCGAGGCCGTCCGGGGCGCCGTCGGCGAGGTCGGCGTGGAGACCGACCAGTACGGCTTCCACCCCCACCTCACGCTCGCCCGCGCGGGATCCAGCCGCGGGCGTCGGCGGGCGGAGCAGCGGGTCGCCGCGGCCGAGCTGCAGCACCTCGCGGCGGGGCTGGACGGGTTCCGCGGGCTGGAGTGGGAGGCGGGGGAGATCCACCTCGTCCTCAGCGAGACCGGCTTCGGCCCCTCCCACTACCGCACCCTCACCACCTGGCCCCTCGCCCACTGGCAGGCGGAATAGCCCCAGGGGCGCGGGGAACTGCGCAATCCGGACGTGGCGTCCTTTCGGGTCCGGTGGTGCGAAATCAGGGGCGCGGGGAACTGCGCACCTCGGATGCGGAGCACCTCGCGGGTATGACCGTTCCCGGATTGCGCAGTTCCCCGCGCCCCTGGGGGTTTTTCCCGTTCAGCCCAGGGTGGGGGTGGGGCGGAGTTCGATCTTGCAGGGGTGGGCGTCGCCGAGTTCGAGGAGGGTGAGCTCGTTGCGGCCGGGGCGGAGGAGGGGCTGCGGGCAGTAGAGCGTGGTCTGCGGGCCCCGGGCGTCGTAGCGGCCCAGCAGGAATCCGTTGACCCAGAGGTAGCCGCGCACGCCTCCCGGCACCGCGAGGAACGCGTCCCCGGTGTCCGTCAGGTCGAGCACCCCGCGGACGAGGCGTGCCGCGTCCCCCGTCCCGTCCGCCGGTTCCGGCCCGAAGTCCGCCGCCGGCAGCGGGTCGAGCCGCAGCGGTTCGGCCTGCCACCCGTGCAGGTACTGCCGTTCGTGCCGGACGCCGTCGACGCCCTTGGTCTCGCCCACCAGCGGCCCGTAGTTGACCCGGCCGAGCGATTCCGCCAGCAGCTCGACCGCGACGCCGCCCGGCACCGCGAGCTCCGGCCGGGCCACGCCGCGTTCCAGGTCGGCCACCCGGACGCCGTCCACCCGGAGCACGGCCCGGTCCCGCAGTCCTTCGACGGTGAGCGGCAGGTCCGGCCGTCCGGCCGGCACCCGGGCGGTGTAGCGGACGAGGCCGTGTTCCAGTCCGAGTTCCTCGAAGCGCGGCGGCACCGGCGCGTGGACGGCCGGGCCGAACGGCAGTGCGGCCGATTCGGTGAGGGCGACGGCCGGTGCCTCCAGCACCGGCGGCAGCTCGGGCAGTGCCGGTGCCCGGCCGTCGAGGAAGCGCGCCTCGTCGGGGTGGGCCGCGGCGAAGTCGGCCAGCACCTCGCGGAAGAGCGCGTACTTCGCGGTCGGCGCGCCGCGCTCGTCCAGGGGGGCGTCGTAGTCGTAGGAGGTGGTGACCGGCTGGTAGGGCGAGTGGGTCCAGGCGGTGGAGTTGAACGGCGGGTCGGCGTGGTTGGCGCCCGCGCCGGTGCCGAAGTTGGTGCCGCCGTGCGCCATGTAGAGGTTGACCGAGGCGCCGGCGGCGAGGATGCGGCGCAGGGTGTCGGCGGCGTCCTGCGCGTCGCGGGTGTGGTGCGGGCGGCCCCAGTGGTCGAACCAGCCGTTCCAGAACTCCATGCAGAACGGCGGGTCCTCGGGCCGGTGCCGGCGCAGGGCCGCGAAGCCGTCCTCCGGGGCGGAGCCGAAGTTCACGGTGGCGAGCACGCCGGGCAGCGTCCCGCCGGTGAGCATGTGGTCCTCCGGTCCGTCGGAGGTGAACAGCGGGACGGTGACGCCGCGCCGCAGCAGGCCGTCCGCGAGGTGCCGCAGGTAGCCGGTGTCGCTGCCGAAGGAGCCGTACTCGTTCTCGACCTGCACCATCAGCACGTTCCCGCCCCGGTCGACCTGCCGGGCGACCACGCCGGGCATCAGCTCGTCGAGGAAGGCGTCCACGGCCGCCAGGTACTCCGGGTCGGACGTCCGCGCCCGCCGTCCGACCCGTGCGGTCAGCCAGCCGGGCAGGCCGCCGTTGTCCCACTCGGCGCAGATGTACGGGCCCGGCCGGACGATCGCCCACAGCCCCTGCCGGGCCGCCTCGTCGAGGAAGGCGCCGAGTTCCGCCGTCCGCTCGTACCGGCCCGGCGCCGGCTCGTGCAGGTTCCAGGCGACGTACGTCTCGACGGTGTTCAGGCCCATCGCGCGGACGGCGGCCAGCCGGGCGGGCCACTGCTCGGGGCGGGTGCGGAAGTGGTGCACGGCGCCGGACAGGATGCGCAGTGGGCGCCCGTCCAGCCGGAAGCCCGCGGAGTCGTAGGTCAGCATGCCCCCAGCCTGCCGGGGCGCCCCGGCCGCGGCCATGGACAAACCCCGGGCGGGTGTTGGACTGTCGTCCCCGACCGTCGCCCGCGGTCCCCGTCCCCCGACGGCCGCCCGCGGTCCCCGTCCCCCGACGGCCGCCCGCCCGTTCCCCGACCGCCCGTCCCCGGAGGTGAGCCGTGCAGCGCTGGTGGCACTACCTGACCCCCGGTCCGGCCCAGCTGGCCACCGGGCTCGCCTGCCTGGGCGTCGGCATGCAGCGCGGCCCGCTGCCGGTGGTCGGGCCGCGCACCCTGGACCGCTGGGTGGCCGTGGTGGTCACCGCCGGCCGCGGCTGGTACGCCGTGCCGGACGGCTCCCGCCGCCCGGTGGCCGCCCCCGCGGTGGTCTGGCTGCGGCCGGGCGTGCCGCACCACTACGCGCCGGACGCCGGCGGCTGGTCGGAGTCCTTCGTCGACTTCACCGGCCCGGCCCTGGCCGGTTACGCCGAGCTCGGCCTGCTGCCGGACGAGGCGGTGGTGCCGCTGATCGCCGCGGACCGCGCCCAGCGGGTGATCGCCCGGATCGCCGGCGCGTGCCGCCGCGGCGGACCGCTGGTGGACACCGAGGCCGCCGCCGCGGTCCACGAGCTGCTGGTCGAGCTGCACCGGCAGCGGGCCGACCTGGACCCGCGCGGCGGGACCGTGCTGGAGGCGCTGCGCCGGGACGCCTTCCTGCCGCTGCCGGTGGCCGAGCACGCCCGCCGGGCCGGGCTGACGGTGGCCGGGCTGCGCCGGGCCGTCCGCGCGGTGGGCGAGACCGGCCCGAAGGAGTACCTGCTGGCGGTGCGGCTCAGCGAGGCCAAGCTGCTGCTCGCCGCCGGGGAGCTGCCGGTGGCGGCGGTGGCCCGCCGGGTGGGCTACGAGGACCCGGCGTACTTCACCCGGCTTTTCACCCGCCGGGTCGGCGTCGCCCCCTCGGTCTTCCGGGAGCGCGAGCAGCGGGGGGAGCTCCCGCCACGGGGCAGTGCCGGGGCCGGGGCGGCGACCGACTAACCTCGAAGCGTGGACCCGAAGACTCGCATGCGGATCGTGACCGGCGCACTGGTGCTGCTGCTCGTGGTGGTGGTCGTCAGCTCGCTCGTGGGCAAGTGACCGGAGCCGGGCCCGCCCGGCACCGGACGGCGAAGGGCCACCGCCCGGAGGCGGTGGCCCTTCGGTGCGTCCGCGGACGTCAGAGCCGGTCGACCACGTAGTCGATGCAGGCGGTGAGCGCCTGGACGTCCGACGGCTCCACGGCCGGGAACATCGCGATCCGCAGCTGGTTGCGGCCCAGCTTGCGGTAGGGCTCGGTGTCGACGATGCCGTTGGCGCGCAGCGCCTTGGCGATCGCCGCGGCGTCGATCGAGTCGTCGAAGTCGATGGTGCCGACGACCTGCGAGCGCTCCTCGGCCTTGGCGACGAACGGCTGCGCGAAGGAGGACTTCTCGGCCCAGGAGTACAGGATCGAGGAGGACTCCGCGGTGCGGGCCACCGCCCACTCCAGGCCGCCGTTGCCGTTCAGCCACTCCAGCTGCTCGGCGAGCAGGAAGAGCGTGCTGATCGCCGGGGTGTTGTACGTCTGGTCCTTCGACGAGTTGTCGATCGCCGTCGGCAGGTCGAAGAACGGCGGGATGTAGCGGCCGGAGCCGGCGATCTCCGCGGCGCGCTCCAGCGCGGCCGGCGAGAAGGTGGCCAGCCAGAGGCCGCCCTCGCTGGCGAAGGACTTCTGCGGGGCGAAGTAGTAGACGTCGGTCTCGGTGATGTCGACCGGCAGGCCGCCGGCGCCCGAGGTGGCGTCGACCAGGACCAGCGAGCCGGCGTCCGCGCCCTCGGGGCGGCGGATCGGCATGGCGACACCGGTGGAGGTCTCGTTGTGGGTCAGCGCGTAGACGTCCACGCCCGCCTCGGCGATCGGCAGCGGGTGGGTGCCCGGCTCGGTCTTGATCACCGACGGCTCGGACAGCCACGGGGCCGCCTTCACCGAGGAGGCGAACTTGGACGAGAACTCGCCGAAGTTCAGGTGCTGGGACTTCTCGCGCACCAGACCGAAGGCGGCGATGTCCCAGAAGGCGGTGGAGCCGCCGTTGCCGAGCACCACCTGGTAGCCCTCGGGGAGGGAGAACAGGCTGCTCACGCCCTCGCGCACGCGCTTGACCACGTTCTTGACCGGGGCCTGGCGGTGGGAGGTACCCAGCAGGGAGGTTCCGGTGGCGGCGAGGGCACTCAGGGCCTCGGGGCGCACCTTGGACGGGCCGCAGCCGAAGCGGCCGTCGGCGGGCTTGATGTCAGCGGGGATCTGGATCTGGGCCACGGCGGCAGCCTACTGCCCCGGGTGGTGCCGCGGGGGCGGTCGTCCGCCCGCTGAGATGTGATCTACGCACGGAACGGGCGGGTCCGGGCACGCCCGGACCCGCCCGAAAGAGCGAAGCGTCAGTGCGCGATCGAGTCGTAGCCCTCGATCTCGCGCGGGCTGCGCGGGCCCGGGCCGATGTAGCGCGCGGAGGGGCGCACGAGGCGACCGGTGCGCTTCTGCTCCAGGATGTGCGCCGACCAGCCGGCGGTGCGGGCGCAGGTGAACATCGAGGTGAACATGTGCGCGGGGACCTCGGCGAAGTCCAGCATGATCGCGGCCCAGAACTCCACGTTGGTGGCGAGCACGCGGTCGGGGCGGCGGTTGTGCAGCTCCTCCAGCGCGGCCTTCTCCAGCGCCTCGGCGATCTCGAAGCGCGGCGCGCCGAGCTCCTTGGCGGTGCGGCGCAGCACGCGGGCGCGCGGGTCCTCGGCGCGGTAGACGCGGTGGCCGAAGCCCATCAGGCGCTCGCCCTTGTCCAGCGCCTTCTTGACGTAGCCGGCGGCGTCGCCGGTGCGCTCGATCTCCTCGATCATGCCGAGCACGCGGGACGGGGCGCCGCCGTGCAGCGGGCCGGACATCGCGCCGACCGCACCGGAGAGCGCGGCCGCGACGTCGGCGCCGGTGGAGGCGATGACGCGGGCGGTGAAGGTGGAGGCGTTCATGCCGTGCTCGGCGGCGGACGTCCAGTAGGCGTCGACGGCCTTGACGTGGCGCGGGTCGGGCTCGCCGCGCCAGCGGATCATGAACCGCTCGACGACCGTCTCGGCCTTGTCGATCTCGCGCTGCGGCACCATCGGCAGGCCCTGGCCGCGGGCGGACTGGGCGACGTACGACAGCGCCATCACGGCGGCCCGGGCGAGGTCGTCGCGGGCCTGGTCGGCGGAGATGTCGAGCAGCGGCTTGAGGCCCCAGACCGGGGCGAGCATGGCGAGGGCGGACTGCACGTCCACCCGGATGTCGCCGGAGTGCACCGGGATCGGGAACGGCTCGGCGGCGGGCAGGCCGGGGTTGAACTTGCCGTCGACCAGAAGGCCCCAGACGTGGCCGAAGGAGACGTGGCCCACCAGGTCGTCGATGTCCACGCCGCGGTAGCGCAGGGCGCCGCCCTCACGGTCGGGTTCGGCGATCTCGCTCTCGAAGGCGACGACACCTTCGAGCCCGGGTACGAAGTCGGACATCAGACGGCTCCTTCAGTGATCCGATCCGGCGCGCCGCGATGAGTGGTGCGACGGGCCGGGTGACCGTGGGTGGTTGGCACTCGGTGTCAGCCTGGCAGGCACGGCGTGCATTGCGCCATACACCACGACGGTGATGTTTGCCCCAGACGACACCCGACGGTGCGGGCGCCCGGCGTCATCGGCGGACACCCGGGAGAAAACCGGTCCATACCGGACGGTTCCCGGGGCGGCCCCCGCCCAAGCGGTGGCGTGACACCTTAACTCCCCCCGGGGTTTGCCGGGACGTAGCAGCCCGCAACGCTTGTCGTACGGGATGATGTTGCCGTGCCTACCGCGGAGCGACCCCCGACTACCCTGACCACGCCGGCCGAACCCCGGCCGGGCCCGGACCTCGCCGTCATGCGCAAGCACTACCAGCACGAGGGGCTGTCCGAGGGCGACCTGGCCGCCGACCCGGTGACCCAGTTCACCACGTGGTTCCACGAGGCGGACGAGGCGGGCGTCGCCGAGCCCAACGCCATGGTGGTCTCCACCGCGGACGCGGCCGGCCGGCCCAGCTCGCGCACCGTGCTGCTCAAGGGGTACGACCTCCGCGGCTTCGTCTTCTACACCAACTACGGCTCGCGCAAGGGCGCCGAACTCGCCGTCAACCCGTGGGCCTCGCTGCTCTTCCCGTGGATCGAGCTGGCCCGCCAGGTGATCGTCTGCGGCCGGGTCGAGAAGGTCGGCCGGGACGAGACCGCCGCCTACTTCCGCACCCGCCCGCACGGCTCCCAGCTCGGCGCCTGGGCCAGCGAGCAGTCCAGCCCGGTCGCCGGCCGCGAGGTCCTGGAGCAGCGGTACGCCGACCTCGCCGCCCGCTACCCCGAGGGCGAGGGCGTGCCGGTGCCCCCCTTCTGGGGCGGCTACCGGGTCGTCCCGGAGACGGTCGAGTTCTGGCAGGGGCGCGAGAACCGCCTCCACGACCGCCTGATCTTCGTCGCGGAGGGTGACGGCTGGCGCGTCGAGCGACTGTGCCCCTGATCGGGCATCCTGTCGACCGGGGATGCCCCAAACGATTGGGATGCCCGATTCGGAGCAGTCGAAACGCTGATGGCGCGTCAAAGTCTCTGCATAATAGGGTCGGGCCACGGGCCCTTCCCGCCAAGGTCGGGCCGCGAGCTCATGCCGTTTTCCCCATTGGCGCTTTGACCTCGCAGAATCGAGACTTCCCATGGTCGCTGCACTCGCCACCCGGCCTGTCGACGACACGTCCGCCGAGGAAGCCGTCATCCGGCCCTCCCTTGCCGCGCTCGCCGCTCTGGGAACGGACGAACTGACCGCACAGCTGCACCGCGCGCTGCCCGGCGCGGATGCCGGCCAGGTGGCCGTGGCCGCGTTCAACTCGTCCATCTGACCGGGCGTGGCAGCGTCCGGCAGCCCGCACGACGCGGCTGCCGCGCCGGTGGTGCCGTTCTCGCAGTTCGTGGTCAAGGTCCACAGTCGCTGCGACCTGGCCTGTGACCACTGCTACGTCTACGAGCACGCGGACACCAGCTGGCGGGGGAAGCCGAAGGTCGTCACGGGGGAGGTCCTCACCCGGACGGCCGACCGGATCGCCGAGCACGCCCGCACCCACACCCTCCCCGCCGTGCACGTCGTGCTGCACGGCGGGGAACCGCTCCTGGCGGGCCCCGCGGTGCTGCGCCGGGCCGCCGAGGAGCTGCACCGGGCGCTGCCCGAGGGCTGCGCCCTGGACCTGCGGATCCACACCAACGCGGTGCTGCTGAGCACCGCCTTCCTCGACCTCTTCGCCGAGTACGGCATCAAGGTCGGCGTCTCCCTGGACGGGGACCGGGCCGCCAACGACCGGCACCGCCGCTTCGCCGACGGCCGCTCCAGCCACGCCAAGGTCCTCAAGGCCCTGGACCTGCTGCGCCGCCCCGAGTACCGGCACCTCTACGCCGGGCTGCTCTGCACGATCGACGTCGAGAACGACCCGATCGCCGTCTACGAGGCGCTCACCGCCCTGGCGCCGCCGCGGATCGACTTCCTGCTCCCGCACGCCACCTGGGACACCCCGCCCCCGCGCCCCGAACGCCTCGGCCCGCACCCCTACGCCGACTGGCTGCTCGCCGTCCACGAGCGGTGGAGCGCCGACGGCCGCCCGGTGCCGGTGCGGACCTTCGACTCGATCCACCGCACCCTGCGCGGCCGCTCCAGCCTCACCGAGTCCCTCGGCCTCGACCCCGCCGACCTCGTGGTGATCGACACCGACGGCAGCTTCGAGCAGGCCGACAGCCTCAAGACCGCCTACGACGGCGCCCCGGCCACCGGCTTCACCGTGTTCGAGCACACCCTCGACCAGGTCGCCGACCACCCCGGCATGCGCGAACGCCAGTCCGGCCTCGCCGGTCTGGCCGAGCAGTGCCGCGGCTGTCCCGTCGTCCGCTCCTGCGGCGGCGGCCTCTATGCACACCGCTGGCGCACCGGCGGCAGCGGTTTCGCCAACCCCTCGGTCTTCTGCGGAGACCTGATGCACCTCATCACCACCGTCCGTGACCGCATCGGCCCGGCGGCCACCGTGCCCGCCCAGGCCGCCCCGGTCGAACCCGACCTGACGGCGGAGCAGTTCGACCAGCTGGCCGCCGGCCACGGCGACCGCGCCACCGTCGAAGCCCTCGCCGCCGCCCAGCTCGGCCTCACCCGGCGCATGACGGCCGCCCTCGCGGACGCCCGCCCGGACGCCTGGCAGCTGCTCACCGAGCTGGACGGCCGCGCCCCGCACGCCCTGGACGCCGTCCTCGCCCACCCCTACGTCCGGGCCTGGGCCGCCCGCTGCCTGCGCGGCGAGCCCGGCGCCGACCTCGGCGGGCTCGCCGAGCTGGCCGCCGCCGCCGCGATCCGCGCCGGAGTGGAGGCGGACCTGCCCGTCCCCGTCCGGGCGGGCGCCGTCCACCTGCCCACGCTCGGCCGGCTGGTCGTCGGCGGGGCCGGCGAGGCCCGGCTGACCACCACCGCCGGGGGCTTCTCGGTGCGCGGCCTGCAGGTCGGCCGGGACACCCCGCCCGGCGCCGCCTGGCAGCCCGTCCGCCGGGTCGCGCTGCCCGGCTGGACGGTCGCCCTGGAGGACACCGACCCGCAGCGCGACAGCCACCAGTGGCCCGCCGCGGACCGGCTCCCCGAGGACGAGCTGCTCGGCTGGACGGGCGCGCTGCGCGAGGCCTGGGAGCTGATCGGCCGCGACCTGCCCGGGTACGCACCGGGGCTCGCCGCGGGCCTGTCGACCGTCACCCCGCTGCGGCCCGGCCCGCCCGGCCGCGACGTGAGCGCCGCCGCCCGGCAGGCCTTCGGCGCCGTCGGCATCGCCCGGCCCGCGACGGCGCCGATCCTCGCGCTGCTGCTGGTGCACGAGTTCCAGCACGTCAAGCTGGGTGCGGTGCTCGACCGGCACGAGCTGTACGACCCCGCGGACGACCGGCTGTACCACGCCCCGTGGCGGCCCGACCCGCGTCCGCTGGAGGGCCTGCTCCAGGGCACCTACGCACACCTCGCCGTGACCGAGTTCTGGGCCGGCCGGGTCCGCGCCTACGACGGCCTGCCCGGTGCGGCCGCCGAGCACGCCCGGCTCCAGCTGGCCCGCTGGCGGGCGCACACCGCCGCCGCGGTCGAGGACCTCGCCGGCTCCGGCTCGCTCACCCCGCTCGGCGAGCGCCTGGTGGCCGGCATGCGGGAGGCCGTCACCCCGTGGCTCTCCGTGCCGGTCGGGGCCGTCGCCGAGGCCGCCGTCCGGGACGAGACGGCCGCACCACCCACCGCAGTCCGCTGACGTCAGCCGTATCCCAGGAGGAACCCCCGTCGTGTCCACCACCGTCGCCGAACCGGGCACGCCGGCACCGCCGACCCTTCCCGTGGCCGGCGGGCCACCGGTGGTCGAACGGGTCGAACGGCCGGCCGGCGGGTCGCAGCGCGACCCGTGGACGGCCGCCGACCTGACCGGCCAGCTCCGCGCGATGGGCCTGGGCCTGGGGGACACCGTCCTGGTGCAGTCCTCGCTGCGGCGGCTCGGCGAGCTCGCCGACGGTGCCGCCACCCTGCTGGACGCCCTGCTGGAGACCGTCGGCCCGGACACCGGCACGGTGGTCGTCTACACCGCCTCCCCGGAGAACAGCGACACCTCCCGGCTGGCCCGCGAGCTGACCGTCGGCATGACGCTGGAGGAGGAGTCGGCGCACAAGCGGGCGATGCCGCCGTACGACCCGGCGACCACCCGGACCTCGCCGGTGCTCGGCTGGTTCCCCGAGCACGTCCGCTCGCACGCCAAGGCCGTCCGCAGCGACCACCCGCAGACCTCGTTCACCGCCGTCGGCGCCCGGGCGGTCGAACTCATGGCCGACCACCGGCTGGAGAGCCACCTCGGGCACCACTCGCCCACCCGCAAGCTGTACGACGACCCGGCGGCCCGCGCACTGCTGATCGGCCTGCCGGTGTGGTGCTGCACCGCCTTCCACCTCGCCGAGTACCAGCTGCCGCACCCGCCCTCGCAGGTCTACGGCTGCGTGGTGCCCGACGGGGACGGCGGACACCACTGGGAGCACTTCAACGCCGTCAGGCTGGTCGACGAGCACTTCATGCCGATGGGGCCGGTGCTGGAGAAGACCGTCGCCGGGCTCGTCCGCGGCACCCTCGGCGACGCGCAGTGCTGGCTGGTGCCCGTGCGCGCCGGTGTCGATGCGGCGCGCAACTACATCGAAACGTGCGCCCGTTGACACGTTCGCGCGCTGTTCCGCCGGGGAAGGTCACCTTCCTAGACTGATCCCGTTCGGGGGTCGAGGTACGAACGGTCTCGGGGGAGGCGCGTGTGAACAGCCCGGGGGGATGGGGGAAGGACGCCTCGCGGCCGTACTTCTTCCTCAGCTACGCGCACACCCCGCGTGCCACCGGCAAGGCTGGCGACCCCAACCACTGGGTGGCCAAGCTCTACGACGACCTCTGCGAGGCCATCACCGAGCTGACCGACGTCCCCGAGGGGGTGCCGGTCGGCTTCATGGACCAGTCCATGCACCAGGGGCAGTTCTGGGCCGAACGCCTCTCCCGCGAGCTCGGCGCCTGCCGGGTCTTCGTGCCGCTCTACTCGCCCCGCTACTTCAAGAGCCACGCCTGCGGCCAGGAGTGGCACATCTTCAGCCAGCGTCCGGTCTACCAGCGCTGGCAGGACGGCGAGGTGACCAGCGGCATCGTCCCGGTGCTCTGGGTCGCCATGGACCACTACACGCTGCCCCGCTGCGCCAGTGAACTCCAGTTCAACCACGGCAGCTTCGGCCCCGACTACGCCGCCGAGGGCCTGTACGCGCTGATGAAGCTCACCGCGTACCGGGCCCAGTACGAACTCGCCGTCCACCGGCTCGCGCAACGCATCGTCGAGGTCGCCGAGCGCACCATCATCCCGGTCACCCGTCCCGCCGCGTTCGAGGACCAGCCGAGCGCCTTCGCCGGCACCGAACCGCCCGCCAACACCCTGCGGATCTCGGTGTACTCCTACCGTCGCGGCGAACAACCGCCGGGCCGCAGCCCCGAGTTCTACGGCGCCCGGCGCACCGACTGGCAGCCCTACCGGCCGGAGTCCCGCCGCCCGCTCGCCGACGACGCCGTGGACGTCGCCCGCAGCATGGGCTTCCAGGCCTCCGTCCACGAGTTCGAGACCGAGGCCACCGCACTGCTCGGCGGCGCCGAGCCGACCTCGCCCGGCATCGTCCTGATCGACCGCTGGGCCCTCTACGACGGCCGCCGGCGCGAGACCGTCCGCCGCCTCGACCAGCGCAATCCGGCCTGGATCACCACCCTCGAACCGTGGAACACCGAGGACGAGGAGAGCACCGCGCAGGACGAGGAGCTCACCCGCCTCAGCGACGACGTGCTGCGCGCCGCCCGCGCCCGGCGGCCCACCCTCCGCGGCGGCGGCTCCGGCGCGCCCGGCAGCCTGGAGGCCTTCCGCGGCGAGATGGAGTGGGCGGTGATCCGCGCCAACCAGGGCTTCGAACGCCGGGACGGGCCCACGACCCCGCACCTGCCGGCCCCGCGCAGACCCAGCCTGCGGGGCGACTTCGACACCGGGCAACGGCCCCGCACCGTGCCGCTCGACTTACCAGGGGACGACGAGGACGGCGGAGGCACCGGAAGGGCCGCGCCGGAGGGAGGACAGCCGTGAGCAACAGCCGGACCTGGCCCGCCGCGGCGGTCCGCCGCACCGGGCCCGAACCGTCCGCCGAGACCCGCTCCGACGAGGACCGCCAGGGCCGGATCGTCACCTTCTACTCGTACAAGGGCGGCACCGGCCGCACCATGGCGCTGGCGAACACCGCCTGGATCCTCGCGGCCAACGGGTTCCGGGTGCTGACCGTCGACTGGGACCTGGAGGCGCCCGGCCTCGGCCGGTTCTTCCACCCGTTCCTCAACCAGGCCGCCGTCGACGGCACCACCGGCATGATGGACCTCTTCGCCGACTACTACGACGAGGCCCGCCGACCCGTCGAGCGCGCCGTCGACTGGCACGAGGACTTCGCCCGGATCCACCCGCACGCCATCTCGCTCTCCTGGCGCTTCCCCGGCACCGGCGGCCTCGACTACGTGCCGGCCGGCCAGGTCAACCGGGACTACTCCGCCAACCGGATCGACTGGGACGACTTCTACGAGCGCTACGACGGCCAGCGGTTCCTGCAGTCGCTGCGCCAGGACATGAAGCACCACTACGACTACGTCCTGATCGACAGCCGCACCGGCCTCACCGACACCGCCGACATCTGCACCGTCGAGATGCCCGACGACCTGGTCGTCTGCTTCACCCTCAGCGACCAGAGCATCGACGGCGCCGCCCGGATCGCCCACACCGTCGACGGCCGGTACGCCGACCGCGGGATCCGCATCCTGCCGGTGCCGATGCGCATCGACGAGAACGAGAAGGAGAAGGCCGACGCCGGCCGCGCGCACGCCCGGATCCGCTTCTCCGGCCTGCCCGCCGGCCTCGCCGAGCCCGAACTCGCCCAGTACTGGGCCTCCGTGGAGATCCCGTACCGGCCGTTCTACTCCTACGAGGAGATCCTCGCCCCGTTCGGCGACGCACCCGGCCAGCCCGCCTCGCTGCTCTCCGCCTGCGAGCGGCTCACCGCCGTGCTCACCCGCGACCGGGTCACCGCGCTGCCGCCCATGGACGAGCTCGAACGGCTCCGCAACCTCGACTCGTTCATCCGGCGCAGGCCCACCGCCCCCGCCGACCTCTACCTCAGCTTCGTGCCCGAGGACCGCGTCTGGGCCGACTGGATCGCCTCCGTGCTCTCCGACGCCGGCTTCCGGGTGGTCTCCCGCGACCTCGGCGTCGGCGCCGACCCGCGCTCCTCCACCGAGCAGGGCATCGACGCCGCCTACCGCACCGTCGCCGTGCTCTCCTCCGCGTACCTCGTCTCGCCGCAGGCCCAGGCACTGTGGGAGCGCGCCGTCGGCGGCGACCCGGCCGGCACCCGCCGCCAGGTCATCCCCGTCCGGGTCGGCGACGTCCGGCTCACCGCGCCGTTCAACAACCGCAACCCCGTCGACCTGGTCGGCCGCGACGAGACCCAGGCCGCCGTCACCCTGCTGCGTGCCCTCGGGCACACCGACCCCGCACCGGTCGAGCGCAGCCCCGGCAGCCCGCGCTTCCCCGGTACCCGGCCCACCTACTGGTCGGTGCCGCAGCGCAACCCGTCCTTCACCGGCCGCGCCAAGGTCCTCGACGACCTGCGCGAGCAGCTCGTCGGCGGCCCCACCGCCGTGCTGCCCACCCCGCAGACCCTGTACGGCCTCGGCGGCGTCGGCAAGACCCAGGTCGCCCTGGAGTACGCCCACCGCTTCATGTCCCACTACGACCTGGTCTGGTGGATCGACGCCGAGCAGGCCGAGTCCGTCGTCCTCTCGCTCGCCGAACTCGCCGACAGACTGGGCCTGCGCGTCGGCGAGAGCGTCAACGAGGCCGCCGAGTCCGCCCGCGAGGCGCTGCGCCGCGGCGCCCCCACCTCGCGCTGGCTGCTGATCTTCGACAACGCCGACGAGCCCTCCGAGGTCCGCCGGTACTTCCCCGGCGGCTCCGGCCACATCCTCATCACCTCGCGCAACCAGGGCTGGTCCGGCCAGGCCGGAGTGCTCGGCGTCGACGTCTTCACCCGCGGCGAGAGCATCGACCACCTGCGCCGCCGGGTCCGCGGGCTCACCCGCCAGGACGCCGACCGGGTCGCCGAGGCCGTCGGCGACCTGCCGCTCGCCGTCGAGGTCGCCGCCGCCTGGCTGGAAACCACCCGCACCCCGGTCGACACCTACGTCGCCCAGCTGCAGGCCGAGGCCACCAAGGCGCTCGCCGCCGGCGAGACCCCGGTCGACTACCCGACCCCGGTCGGCGCCACCTGGAACGTCTCCATCACCCGGCTGCGCGAGCAGTCCCCGGCCGCCGTCCGGCTGCTGCAGCTGTGCGCCTTCTTCGCCCCCGAGCCGATCTCGCTCACGCTCTTCTACAATGAGCAGATGACCCGGGCGCTCGCCCCCTACGACGACGAGCTGACCGACAGCTTCATGCTCGGCAAGGTGATCCAGGCGGTCAGCCGCTACGCCCTCGCCAAGACCGACGCGGCCAGCAACAGCTTCCAGGTGCACCGGCTCGTCCAGGCCGTCGTCCGCAGCGGCATGACGGAGGTCGAACGCCAGGACGCCATGCACGACGTGCACCGCATCCTGGTCAGCGCCCGGCCCTCGCTCGGCGACACCGACGACCCCGGCAACTGGCCCGCCTTCGAGAAGATCTGGCCCCACCTCACCCCCTCCCGCGCCCAGGACTGCGACGAGCGAGAGACCCGCGAACTGCTCATCGACCGCGTCCGCTACCTCTGGAAGCGCGTCGACCTCGACCGCGCGATGACCCTCGCCCGCACCCTCGACGCCACCTGGACGGCCCGCTACGCCGCCGAGGCCAACAACGCCGAACGCCGCTTCCTGCGCCGCCAGATGCTCAGCCTCAACTTCCAGCTCGCCAACGTGCTGCGCTCGCAGGGCGCGTACAGCGAGGCGCTGGAACTCGACCGCGCCACCCTCGCCGGCCAGAAGGAACTCCTCGGCGACCACAACGCCTTCACCCTGATGACGGCCGGCTCGCTCGGCGCCGACCTGCGCAACCTCGGCCGGTTCCAGGAGGCGCTGATCCTGGACATCGACACCTACAACCAGTTCCGCGACCTGTTCGGCGACGACAACCCGCGGACCCTGTCGGTGGCCAACAACCTCGCCATCGACCACCGGCTGGTCGGCAACTCCCAGCTCGCCCGCGACCTCGACCAGGAGACCTTCGACCGGCGCGCCGCGGTGCTCGGCCCGCGCCACCCCTACACCCTCTCCAGCAAGTCCAACCTCGCCCGCGACCTGCGCGAGATGGGCGACTACAAGGGCTCGGTCGAACTGCTCCGCGAGGTCACCGAGGTCCTCGACGAGATCCTCCAGCCCGACGCCCCGGAGAACCTCCGCAACGCCAAGTCCCTCGCCGTCTCGCTGCGCCGGGCCGGCGAGGTCCGCGAGGCGCGCCGCCTCACCGAGCAGACCTACGAGCGGTACGTCGACCGGTACGGCCCGGACAACGCGGACGCCCTCGCCTGCCGGCTCAACCTCGCCGCCGACCACAGCGCCGCCGGCGACAAGGAGACCGCCCGCGACATCGCCGCCGCGGCCTACGACGGCTACCGGCGGCTGCACGGCGACCAGCACCCCTTCACCGCCGTCTGCCAGAACAACCTCGCCATCTACCTGCGCGGCAGCGGCGACATCGCCGGAGCCATCCGGCACAACGAGGAGGCCGTCGCCGGCCTCGCCCACTCCCTCGCCCCCGACCACCCCTACACCCTCAACGCCACCATCAACCTCGCCAACGCCTACGCCGACGACCACCAGCTCGGCCGGGCCGAGGAACTCGGCCGCTCCGCCTACGCGGGCCTGCACAACCGCTACGGCCCCGGCCACCCCGACGCCGTGGTCTGCTGGCTCAACCTCGCCATCACCCTGCGCACCTCCGGCCGCCAGGAGGAGGCCGAGGCCCTGCGCCGGCAGTCGATCAGCGCCCTGATCGAACTCTTCGGCGACGACCACCCGACGATCGTCTCCGCCCGCGGCTGGCAGCGGATCAACCGCGACCTCGAACCCCAGCCCCTCTGACGGCCCCGGGCCGGCCGCACCGGCGGCCGGCCCGGCCGGGGTGTAGCGTGCGGCGGGTGAACGAGCACGCACCCCGGCCCGCCGTCCTGGTCACCCGCCGGCTCGCGCCCGGGGTGGCGGACCGCCTCGCCGCCGCCTGCGACCTGCGGTACCACGACAGCGAACAGCCCCTGCCCCGCGCCGAACTGCTCGCCGCCGCGGCCGGCTGCACCGCCCTGCTCACCACCCTCGACGACACCGTCGACACCGAACTCCTCGACGCGGCCGGCCCCGGCCTGCGGCTGGTGGCGAACCACGCGGTCGGCACCCACAACATCGACCACGCCGCCTGCGCCGCCCGCGGCGTCGCCGTCTCCCACACCCCCGGCGTGCTCACCGAGTCCACCGCCGACATGGCATGGGCCCTGCTGCTCGCCGCCACCCGCCGGCTCGGCGAGGGCGAGCGGCTGCTGCGCTCCGGCCGACCCTGGGCCTGGGCACCGACCTTCCTGCTCGGCGTGGAGCTCTCCGGCACCCCGCTCGGCATCCTCGGCATGGGCCGGATCGGGCAGGCCGTCGCCCGGCGGGCCGCCGGCTTCGGCATGCCGGTCGGCTACCACAACCGCAACCGGCTCCCCGCCGACCTCGAACGGGGCGCCCGCCACCTGCCGCTCGACGACCTGCTGGCGAGCTCCCCCGTCCTGGTGGTCACCGCCCCGCTGACCGCGGCCACCCGCCACCTGCTCGACGCCGAGCGGATCGCGCGGATGCCCGCCGGAGCCGTCCTGGTCAGCATGACCGCCGGCGTGGTCGACGAGGAGGCGGTGGCCGCGGCCCTCGCCTCCGGGCACCTGTTCGCCGCCGCCGTCGACAACTTCGAGCACGAGCCCGCCGTCCCGGCCGCGCTGCTCGCCCAGGAACGCGCCGTGCTCGCCCCGCACCTCGGCAGCGCCACCGTCCGCACCCGGCAGGCCATGGGCGACCTGGCCGTCGACAACGTGCTCGCCGTCCTCGCCGGGGCCGAGCCGCCGACCCGGGTCAGCCCGCCGCCGCCCACTGCAGCGCCTCGGTCATGACCTTGAGCGCACCGAAGTGCGCCGCCCCCGGCTCCAGGTAGAGGTCGGCCCCCGGGATCTGGTCCGCCAGCCAGCGGGAGTGGTCGACCGGGGAGAACTGGTCGTCCGCACCGTGCCAGAGCCGGGTCGGCACCCGGATCGACGAGACCTCGAAGCCCCACGGCCCGGTGAACGCCAGCACGTCGTCGATCCAGCCGTCCGCGCCGTGCCGGAACGCCTCCTGGTACGTGGCCAGCAGCATCCGCCGGATGCCCGCGTCGGAGACCAGCGCCCGGTCGGTCGGCGGCAGCTCCGGCACCAGGTCGTTGATCAGCGCGTGCGGGTCGTCCCGGATCAGCCCGGAGCGGAAGCGGAAGGTGTCGGCGAAGTGCTCCTCACCGCGCTCCACGTCCGTGTACTCCCGCACGTTGGACGCCGTCATCCCGCCGTACCAGTCCAGCCCCTCGGCGTGCCGTGGCGCCAGGCTCACCAGCGCGGCCACCCGGGCCACCCGCTCCGGCAGCAGCGCCGCGCAGGCCAGCGCGTGCGGCCCACCGCCGGACCGGCCGAGCACCGCGAAGCCGTCCAGCCCGAAGGCGTCCGCGATCGCCACCACGTCCTCGGCCGCCGGGTCGACTCGCCGTAGCCCGGCCGGTCGAAGGAGATCAGCCGCATCCCGAGCCGTGCCAGCACACTGCTGCGCGGCACGGGCCCCACCCTGCTGCCCGGCGTGCCGTGCAGCAGGAACACCGGTTTCCCGTACGGATCACCGGTGGTCTCGACCGCCAGCCTCCGCCCCCCCTCGGCCTCGACCAGTCGTCGCACCACGCAGTTCCTCCAGGTCAGTTGGGCACGTCCAGGCTGCGCACCTCGCGGCGGGCCTGCCAGGTGGTGTGTTCCCGCGAGATGGCGTCCTCGGCGTCCCGGGCCAGCCGGGCCCAGGTCTCCTCGGCGTCCTCGGAGTCCGGCCGGAGCTGGTCCAGCTGGCGCTCCACCAGGACGAGTTCGGACGCGGCCAGTGAATAGGCGGCCGCCTGCGGCCGGTACTGCCGCAGCTGGGCCCAGGCGGCCACCGAGGCGGCCACCGCGGAGACCGTGCCCAGCGCGTCGTAGCTGAACCAGCCGAGCGCCCGCAGCACCGCCAGCACCAGGCCGAGCATCGGCAGGGCGATCCCCAGCCGCCCGGCCCACCGGCCCGCGTTGGCGCACTGCCGGGCCTTGTTCTGGTACCAGGTGCGCTGGGCGTGCACCCGCTCGCGCAGGTAGACGTCCCGGCGCACGGTGAGCGGCTGCCCGCGCAGCTGCTCCATCTTCTCGGTGATCTGCGGGTGCCGGGCCGGCGCCCGCCAGCCCTGCAGCTCCGTCCGGACCCGGGCCATCTGCGGGATCACCCGGTCGGTCTCGAACTCGCCGAGGATGCCGTCCAGCTGGATCGCGTAGAGCCGCTCGGCGTCCGGCAGTTTCTTGGGCGGCGGCCGGTAGGAGTCGGCGCGCACCGCGTACTTCCAGGACAGCGTCTTCACCGACTCGGCGACCGCCCGGCCCTCGTACCAGAGGCCCTGCGGGTTCTGCACGCTGACCAGCGCGGCCATCAGCACGGTGCACAGGTACGCGGCGGCGGCGACCCAGGCCCATCCGGTGCCGTCGGCCGATCCGGTCGCGGCGGCACCGACCAGCAGCACCAGCTCCCACCGGGCGAGCAGCACGGCCCGCCGCTGGCCCTGCAGCGAGGAGGAGTCGGCGGCCCAGAACAGCTCGGGCAGCAGGTCCTCCTCGCGCACCCAGCCGATCGAACGTGCCGGTCCCGTCGTCATGTCGGCCCCCCACCGTCGCCCGAACCCCAGCAGCCCGCGCAGCCCCCAGCAGCAGCTGTTCTGCCCCGCCTGCCCACGCGGTACGCCTGGGGAACGGCCAGTATGGGTGCGGACCGTCCCGGACGGACAGGCACAGTTCGGACAGAAGCCGTGCCCGGACCGGCCCCGGACCGGCCCCGGACAGGGCCCGAACGGGCCCCGGAACCGGCCCGGACCTGCCTCCGGACCGGGCCGACGGGCCGTCAGAAGGCGTAGTAGATGCGCTCCCGGTTGTCCGCCATGACCTTGGCGTTCCACTCCGTCCCGCCGTCCACGTTGCCGGACCGGAACAGTGGCGGGGTGATCCCCCGCTCGGTCAGCCGGCCGACCGCCGAGACCACGACGGCCTGCATCAGCGCGCTGGTCACGATCGTGGAGACCGGGCCGAAGCTCGTCTCCGCCCCCGCGCAGGACAGCTCCCCGTCGCCGACCGCGATCTTGTTGTCCAGCACCACGTCGCAGTTGTCCTTGAGGTACGTCCCGGACGGGTGGTGGGAGGAGACCGCCCCCGGGTAGGCGAGCGAGGTCACCCCGACCACGCCCATCCCGCGCTCGCGGGCGTGCCGGGCCAGCTCGACCGGCATCACCTGGCGGCCGGAGAGCGAGATCACGAACAGCAGGTCGCCGGCGGTCGCCGGGGTGAGGTCCAGGGTGGCGGTGGCCAGCCCGGAGACCCGCTCCAGCGCACTGCCCAGCGGCGCCGGCATCACGTTCACCCCGGTCATCCCCGGCACGTTCAGCAGGTTGATCACCACCAGGCCGCCGGCCCGGTACACCACGTCCTGGGCGGCCAGCGAGGAGTGCCCGGCACCGAACGCGAAGATCCGGCGATCCTCCGCGACCGCGTCGGCGAGCAGCTCGGCCGCGGCCCCGATCGAGGCCGCCTCCTCGCGGCGGACCCGCTCCAGATGGGCCATGGCGGCGTCGAAGTACTGCCCGACCAGGTCGGTCATCGAAATCTCCGAATCTGTGCGGGGCCCGGTGGTCCAGACCGCTCATGGAGGAAGATACGGCGAGCACGGTGCTGCCTGCGGCGGTCCGCTGTCAACAGCGATGAAAAGAGCCGGGCATGTACCACGACCGGCCCCTGTTGACACTGCGGTACGCCAGAATTGGCGGTGAGGACACCGAAGAACGGAGACCAGCGGCGATGTCTGGCCTGATCGACACCACGGAGATGTACCTCCGCACCATCCTCGAACTGGAGGAGGAAGGCATCACCCCGATGCGCGCCCGCATCGCGGAGCGCCTGGAGCAGAGCGGCCCCACGGTCAGCCAGACCGTCGGGCGGATGGAGCGTGACGGCCTCCTGCGGGTCGCGGGCGACCGCCACCTGGAACTCACCGAGGAGGGCCGCCGGCTCGCCGTCCGCGTCATGCGCAAGCACCGGATCGCCGAGTGCCTGCTGGTCGACGTGATCGGCCTGGAGTGGGAGCAGGTCCACGAGGAGGCCTGTCGCTGGGAGCACGTGATGAGCGAGACGGTCGAGCGCAAGGTGCTCGCCATGCTCGGCCACCCGACCCAGTCCCCGTACGGCAACCCGATCCCCGGCCTGGACGAGCTCGGCGACACCAAGGCCGAGGGCGAGGGCTTCGACGCGGCCCTGCTCACCCTCGACTCGGTGGCCGGCAGCGGCAGCGCCAGCGTGGTCGTCCGCCGGATCGGCGAGCCGATCCAGACCGACGAGGAGTTGATGCGCACCCTGCGCCGCGCCGGTGTCCGTCCGGGCGCCACCGTCCAGGTCGCCCCGGCCGCCGGCGGCGTCCTGGTCGGCGCCGGCGAGGGCGCGGCCGAACTCGGCAAGGACATCGCCGCCCACGTCTTCGTCGCCCAGGCCTAGGCCCCGGGCCCGTTCCCGGGCTCCGGTCCGCGACCCGGCCGCGCCACGTGCGCCGGGCCGCTCTTCGGCGTGCCCGCGGTTCCTCACCGCATCAGGGGCCCGGTGCTCCCCGGCACCGGGCCCCTGGCGCGCCCCACCCGTCCCCCTCGGTTCCCTCCCTGCTCCCTCCCTGTTCCCCCGAACGACCACGGCACCGGCCACCCCGAGCCGGGACGGTGCCGCAGCCCCCGATCCCCCCGTCCCCGCGTCCGGCTTCCCCGACCGAACGCCCCTCCCGGCCCCCCGGGTCCGTGCCCCCTCTCATGTTGCCGCCGTGCGTCCTCCCGCCGGAATTTCTCCCCTCGGCAGGTCCCGCCAATCCTTGAGAGTTGTCACCCGAACGAGCAGGCTTGCCGCGCTGACCAGCGGGTACACCCCTGCCTCAGGGCATAGACGCGTCAGGCGGGCCCCGCCCCCTGTGAGGGGCGGGGCCCGCCGGATGCGCGCGAGGGTGTCGCGCGGTTCCCGCCCTCACCCGATAGGAGCAGGGCGGCGATCGGCGGACGGGTGAATTCCCGTCAGACCCGGTTCAGCGGACGGCCGCCACGGCCGGCCCCGGCTGCGGCCGGAGCGGCTGCAGGGCCTCCCGGCCGCAGGCGTAGGCGAGCGGATTGATCAGTTCGGCGGCGTCCGGGAGCCAGCGGTTCATCGCGGACGGCGGGCGCGCCCACTGGGCGAAACCGTAGGGGCCGATCCGGGACGGCGGCGCCACCACGTGGTCGCCCTCGCCGCGGGCCACCAGGTCGAGCCGGCCGGGTGCCCAGCCCAGCTTGCGGAGCATCTCCGGGACCTTGGCCGCCACCCCGGGCAGCACCAGGAAGTGCAGCCGGCGGCCGGCCCGCCCGGCCGCCGCCGGGACGGCCACCACCGGGCCGAGCTGGAGCCCCATCCGCTCCATCCGGGCCAGCGCCAGGCAGCCCGCCACCTCCGGCACGTCCAGCACGTCGAAGGAGCTCCCGGTGGGCAGCAGAACGGAGGCCTCGGGGCGCTCCGTCCACCAGCGGCGCACCACGCCCGGGCCCGCGCTGGCCCGGCGGCGCCAGTCCTCCTCCGCCGGGTGGGCGCCGGGCATCGCGCACCGGAGGTCGCCGCACGAGCAGTGCGCCGGTCCGTCGCCGTCGACCAGCCACGTGCCGGGGACGACCTCCCAGTGGCGGTCCTCCGCGTAACTGACGGCTTCGATGAGGAGCGGGGGCGGACCCTGCTCGCGGGCTCCTGGGCTGTTGTCCACGTGGTGCTCAACTACCGTGCGTGAAGGCGGTTACGGCTGGACGGCGGGTGGTCAGCAGGACGCCGCCGATGTCACCCTCGACGGTGAGCCGGCCGTCGTGTCGACCGCCGTTCCGGGGGCGGTAACGGGCGCAATGGGGGCGCACAGGGGCATTCATCAGGGCGCGTGGGGAGTGGATGCGTCACCCTGGGTATTCCGCTGGTGTCGCCGGGTTGCCGGCCGGGGGCAGGTCCCGCTCCCGCCGCCGGCGCACGCACCAGCAGCAGAATCGTCGCCCCGCGGTCAGGGCCGGGGGCGTTGGGGAGGCGAAGTCCATGGCCGCGAGACCACTCGTCGCACGAGAGCCCAACGAGCGCTTGCAGCAGCTGATCCAGGAGGCGGGCTGCTCGAACGCGGGCTTGGCCCGCCGGGTCAACCTCTGCGGCGCGGAGCACGGCCTGGACCTGCGCTACGACAAGACCTCGGTGGCCCGCTGGCTCCGCGGCCAGCAGCCGCGCGGCCAGGCGCCCGCCGTCATCGCCGAGGCGCTCGGCCGCAAGCTCGGCCGCGGCGTCACCGTGGACGAGATCGGCATGGCCGACGGCAAGGGCCTCAGCTCCGCCGTGGGCCTGCAGTTCGCGCCCAACCTGAACGCCGCGCTGGAGCAGGTCTGCGAGCTCTGGCGCAGCGACGTCGGCCGGCGGGACTTCCTGGCCGGGGCCGCGGTGGCGGCGTCCGCCCTGGTGGAGCCAAGCCGGGACTGGCTGATCACCCCGCCGGACCCGGTGGTCGCCCGGGCCGGCCCCACCCGGGTCGGCCCGACCGACGTCGCCGCCGTCCGGGCCACCACCCAGATGCTGGTCGAGCTGGACCACCGCTTCGGCAGCGGCCACGTCCGCCCGGTCGTGGTGCACTACCTCAACAGCGTGGTGTCCAACCTGCTCTCCGGCGGCTACCGGGACGAGACGGGACGTCAGCTCTTCGCCGCCGTCGCGCGGCTGACCGAGCTGGCCGGCTACATGGCGGTCGACACCGGCCAGCCGGGGCTGGCCCAGCGCTACTACATCCAGGCGCTGCGGCTGGCCCAGGCGGCCGACGACCGCGGTTACGGCGGCTACGTGCTCGCCGCCTCCATGAGCCACCTGGCGGCCACCCTCGGCAACCCGCGGGAGATCGCCCAGCTCGCCCGGGCCGCCCAGGAGGGCGCCCGCGCGGTCGCCACCCCGACCGCGATGGCGATGTTCTACGCCGCCGAGGCGCGCGGCCACGCGCTGCTCGGCGACGCCCGGGCCTGCGAGGCGGTGGCGGCCAAGGCCCAGGAGGCGATGACGCACCGCAACCCGGCGGACGACCCGGACTGGATCGTGCACTTCGACGAGGCGTACCTCGCCGACGAGCTCGCGCACTGCCACCGGGACCTCGAACAGGGCGCGAAGGCGGAGGCGTACGCCCGCACCGCGCTGGAACTGCATCCGGTGAGCCGGGTGCGCCGGCGCGCGGTGGACCTCGTCCTGCTGGCGACGGCGCAGTTGCAGCAGCGCGAGGTCGAGCGGGCCTGCGAGACGGGCACGCAGGCCGTGCGGTTGCTGAGCGGTCTGCGTTCGAACCGTGGGGTGGAGTACCTGCACGACTTCCGCAGCAGGCTGGAGCCGTACCGGGAGCACCGGGTCGTCCGGGAGTTCCAGGCGAGGCTCGCGGGGGAGGCGGCGTAGCGGCGGAGGGGGCGGCGGGCCCCCCGCTTCGTGAGGAGCGGGTGAGGAACGCCCTCCCTGCGTAGTCACCCGTGCAGGTGACCGGGTAGCGTGGGCGTGCTATGCAGCGTTACCCAGGTCGTCGAGCAGTTGTGGTCCGCCGTCAGCGAGCGCGCGGCACAGGTGAGGAATCGCGTTGAGCCAGCGCCGCTTCTCCCACTCCCATTCCTCCAACGACTTCAATCTGGACGATCTGTTCAGGCCGGAGTCCGGAGGGGAGCAGGGTCAGCCGGGCGTGCCCGCACAGCAGGCGCCGCCCGTCCAGCAGCCGGTGCCGCAGGCCGCACCGCCGACGCCGGGCCAGGGCGGCCCCGAGTACTGGGGGTCGCCGCCCGGCCCCGCCCAGCCCGCGGCCCCGGTCGAGCACGCGCCGGAGACGCAGTACCTGCCGCCGTACCCGACCGCGGACCCCTCGGTCGGCGGGGCCCCGCAGACGCCGGGTCAGGCGATGCCGGGTCAGCCCGGCTACGGCGGGCAGTCCTACGGCGGCCAGCAGACCTTCGGCGGGCAGCAGCAGCCGTACGGCGGCCAGACCTTCGGCGGGGGCTTCCCGGCGGAGGCGCAGCCGCAGCAGGCCGTGCCGCAGCCCGGCTACGGCGGCCAGCAGACCTTCGGCGGGCAGTCCTTCCCCGGGGCCCCGGCCGCGCCGCCGGCCGTCCCCGGCCACGGCGAGCCGGGCGGCCGGGCGGCCGCCCGCTCCAACCGGCCGTCCAACAAGATCGTCATCGGCGGTGTGATCGCGGGCTGCGCGGCGGCGGGCATCCTCGTCGCGGTGCTGATGAGCGGTGGCGACGACGACCCGTCCGGCACCGGGACGACGCCGGTGGCCAAGGCGTCCAGCGGCGCCCCGGCGACCGCCGGCACCGGTGGCATGACCCCGGAGGCCAAGGAGCAGGCCAAGGCGCTCTCCGACCTGCTGGGCACCGCCAGTGCCAGCCGGCAGGCCGTGGTCGGCGCGGTGGCGGCCGTCGGCAAGTGCGACAAGCTGCCGGAGTCGCGGGCGGCGCTGACCGACGCGGCCGCGCAGCGGCAGGGCCTGGTGACCAAGCTCGGCGCGCTGAAGGTCGACAAGCTGACCGGCGGCGCGGAGCTGGCCTCCCAGCTGCAGCGGGCCTGGCAGGCCTCGGCCACCGCGGACACCGAGTACGCGGCCTGGGCGGGCGACGCCGCGGCGGGCTGCGACCCGGCCGCGATCAAGAACAACCAGCACCTGAAGACGGCCACCGAGGCCAGCGGTACGGCGACCGGGGCGAAGGACAAGGCCTCCTCGCTGTGGAACGCGATCGCGGGCCAGGCCGGGCTGCCGACCAAGGACAAGACGGAGCTCTGAGCCCCGCGGGCCGGCGGTCCGCGGCCGGAGCTCACGCAGAACGCCGAGGGGCGGACGGGAGTGATCCCGTCCGCCCCTCGCCGTCCGCCGGGGTGCCCGCCGCCGTCAGGACGGGGCCTTGCCCCCGGCGAGCACCCAGCGGACGTCGACGAAGCCCTTGTGCTGCTCGACCAGGCGGCCGCCCTGCACGTGCTGGAAGGTGACCGAGGTGTTCACCAGCCGCGGCGAGTCCGCGCTGGCGAGCATGTTGGTCATGCCCCAGCTGAGCGGCGGGGTGGCGCCGTTGGTCTCGATCGGGTCGCCGCCGTCCAGCACGCCGCGCAGCGTCTTGGCGGTGAGCGGCTTGCCGGCTTCGACCCGGTTGGCGGCGGCCCGCAGCACCTCGTAGGCGACCCAGGTGGTCTGCACGCCGGGGTCGGCGACGTCGATCGCGGTGTCGCCGCTGCCGTACGTGCGGACGGTGCCGCGCAGCGCGTCCCAGACGGGCGAGGACTCGGGCGGGAACCAGCCGGTGGCGTAGGCGCCGCCGAGCGGCCCGCCGTCGCCGCCGGTGGAGTCCACCACGGACTGCTGGAAGCTGCCGATCACCGAGGCCAGCACGGTGTGCTTGGGGCCGAGCCGGCGGAACGGGTCCAGCAGGTTGGAGGTCGGCTCGGGGCCGAGCGCGACCGTGACGCAGTTGCCGTTCCGGTCGTCGCCGATGGCCTTCTGGGCGATCGGCGTGTAGTCGTTGGACCGCTCGGGCGCCTTGACGTCGGTCAGCCGGATCCCGGCGGGCCGCAGCGCGGCGTCCAGGTAGCCGACCAGGGTGTCGCCGGCCCGGGTGTCCGGGCGGATCAGCGCGACCGACCTGCAGCCCGCCTCGACCAGCTGGCGGCCGCTGCCGGCGATCAGCGCGGGCGTGCCGCCGGCCACCGGGTAGGACAGCGGGCTGCTGAACTCCGGCGTCGACAGGCCGTAGCCGCCCAGGTAGGGGATGCCGGCCTGCTCCAGCGTGGAGACGAAGCTGCCGCCGTACTGGCTGTAGGAGCCGACCACCGCGACGGCCTTCGCGTCGATCGCCTGCCGGGCGCAGGCGGTGACGCCGTCGGCGGTGTTGTGCTCGTTGCAGGTCAGCACGCGCAGCGTGCGGCCGTGCAGGCCCCCCTTGGCGTTGATCTCGCGCCCGATCGCCTCGGCGAGCGCGGTCATGCCGGGCCGGTCCGCCGAGCCCGTGTCGGCGGGCGCCCAGGTCATCACGGTCAGGTCGCCCGAGGCAGAGGCGGCGTCCGCCGGTCCGCCGCAGGCGGAGGTGGCGAAGACCGCGGGGACGAGGGCCGCCGCCGCGGCCAGGACGCCCGCTCTGCGGCGGGTCCGCCGGAGTCCGGTGCTCTGCCGGCCGGCGGGCCGATGGTCGTCGGGCGATC
Source organism: Kitasatospora arboriphila (assembly GCF_039528095.1). NCBI lineage: Bacteria > Bacillati > Actinomycetota > Actinomycetes > Kitasatosporales > Streptomycetaceae > Kitasatospora > Kitasatospora arboriphila. Next base: position 19,969 of record NZ_BAAALD010000008.1, on the reverse strand, counting down.
CGTTCCGCCTCATGGTGACTCTCCCCTCCCGGGTACACACCCACGGCCGCACTGTGATTCGGCCGAAATCAAGCCTTGACCTCGGTCCGCACGCCGAGAGGGACGAAAAGCGAACGTGAGGCCAACGGAGGCGGAACTCCGGGGGGTGACGCGTGTAGACCCGGCGGTCGGTGGCGGCACGTACGATCGAGGCACGATGTCCGACTCCACAGATTCTTCGTATCGGTCCGCCAACACCTCTTCTCGTGGCGGCCGCCGCTCCAGCACGATGGGCCGCATGCCGCTCAACGATCTCCCGTGGTGGCGCTGGCGGGCCCGCATCCGCTCGGCGCTCCACATGCTCTCCGACCCGTCCTTCCAGCAGCACACCTGGCTGGCCGGCCTGGACGGCTACGGCGACGTCACCGACGCCGTCTACCGCCTGGTCGAGGACAGCTGGCTGGACCGCTGGTCCGCCGAGAAGTACATCGGCACCGTCGTCCGGGACGCCGCCGAGGCCGCCGCCCTGGACGCCGCGGTGCTCCGGGTCCTGCGGGTGCTGCACCAGGTCGGTGCGGACGCCCCCGCCGTCTCCTACCTCGGGCACCAGCTGTGGCCCGAGGCGGTCGCGGCCGCCCGGGAGGCCCACGTCCTGTTCGCGGTCAACGACGGCGAGGACCCGGACACCCCGCCGCGCAGCCTGGAGGTGCTGCGGATCATGACGCAGGCGGCCTGACCGGGCCGCCCGGCGCGCGGCGGCGTCCCGCAGTCCGGTCAGCAGCGCGCCGGGCGTCCGGAATGTGACACGCTTGGCCGTCCGTCGTGAGCGAGTGGAGGAACCCGCACGTGGAAGAGCAGAAGGCCGGCGCCCAGTACGTCCTCACGCTGTCCTGTCCGGACAAGCAGGGGATCGTGCACGCGGTCTCCAGCTACCTCTTCATGACCGGGTGCAACATCATCGACAGCCAGCAGTTCGGCGACGCCGACAGCGGGCTGTTCTTCATGCGGGTGCACTTCTCCGCCGCCGGGCAGGTCACCGCGGAGAAGCTGAGGGCCAGCTTCGCCGCCGTGGGCGCCTCCTTCCACATGGACTGGCACATCCACTCGACCGCCGAGCGGATGCGTGTCGTGCTCATGGTGTCGAAGTTCGGCCACTGCCTGAACGACCTGCTCTTCCGCACCCGGATCGGCGCCCTCCCGGTGGAGATCGCCGCCGTGGTCTCCAACCACACGGACTTCCGCGAGCTCACCGAGTCCTACGGGATCCCGTTCCACCACGTCCCGGTCACCCGGGACACCAAGGCCGAGGCCGAGCGCCGGCTGCTGGACCTGGTCGCCGAGGAGAACGTCGACCTGGTGGTGCTCGCCCGCTACATGCAGGTGCTCTCGGACGACCTCTGCAAGGAGCTCTCCGGCCGGGTGATCAACATCCACCACTCCTTCCTGCCGAGCTTCAAGGGCGCCAAGCCTTACCACCAGGCGCACACCCGCGGGGTGAAGCTGATCGGCGCCACCGCGCACTACGTCACCGCCGACCTCGACGAGGGCCCGATCATCGAGCAGGAGGTGGCCCGGGTGACCCACGACGTGACCCCGGAGCAGCTCGTCGCGATCGGCCGGGACGTCGAGTGCCAGGCGCTCGCCCGGGCCGTCAAGTGGCACAGCGAGCGCCGGGTCCTGCTCAACGGCAGCCGCACGGTCGTCTTCGCCTGAGCCCGCCCGGGCGCTCGGCGCCCGGCCCGCGGCCCCGGCGCCCGTCAGGGCCGGGAGAGCAGCGGCAGTGCGTGCAGCACCTGCCGGATCGCCTCCCGGTCGCCCTCCCGCCCGACCGGGATCAGGTCCGGGTCGCGGTGGGCCGCCGCCAGGTAGCAGAACTCCAGGCCGTCCAGCGCCATCTCCGCGACCGGCTCGGCGGGCCCGCCCGGCCCGTCCAGCGGGATCAGCCACTCGCCGGCCGCCGGCCCGTCGATGACCAGCCGCAGCGAGCGTCCCGGCGAGCCGGCCGGGGCGGGCTGCGCCCGGCGGGCGGCGAACAGCCGGGGGAGTATCCGCGCGCCGAGGTCGATCAGCCGGTGCAGGTGCGCCGGGGCGGGCGGCGGATAGGGGTAGTCCACGGCGCGGGCGATGTCGTCGCCGTGGATCCAGCACTCGAAGGCGCGGTCCAGGAAGGCGTCGCGCAGCGGCAGCACGGCGAAGCCGTAGTCCACCGGAGCGCCGCCGTCGCCGCCGCCCGCCGAGGCGGCCCGCAGCAGCTCCCGGCTCTGCCCCCGCCAGCGCAGACGCACCTGCTCCGGGTCGTCGCCGCCGGCCGCGGTGATCAGGGCCAGGGTGCGGTCCAGCACGTCGGCGGGCCCGCCCCGCCCGGGCACCCGGGGCGCCGGCGGACGCCGCCCGACCACCGGCGGACGGGCACCGCCCAGCGGGTCGGGCAGGCCGACCGCGCGGGCGAGGTAGCCGTCCACCGCGGTCAGGTGGCAGACCACCTCGGCCGCCCGCCAGCGCTGCACCCCGCCGTGCCACGGCAGTTCGGCGACCTCCTGCCACTCGGCCGGGCCGAGGTCGCTCAGCAGGGCGTCCAGCTTGGCGCTCTCCGCGGCGTACGGGGCCGCCCAGGCCGGGATCGGCAGCTCCGCCGGGCGGCGGCCCAGGCACCAGTCGAGCACCTGGCGGCGCAGCGTCGCCGAGAGGTCGAGCGGCTCGTCGGGGGTGAGTTCGGCGGCGGCACGGCTCAGCCGGGCCGCCTCCTCGGCGCACTCCGGGCAGCCGGCGAGGTGCCGGTCGACCTCGGCGGCCTCCTCCCGCGGGCAGGCCCCGAGCGCCCACGCCCCCAGCAGGGAGCGCAGCGCCTCGTGCCGCCCGGGCGCCGTCACGGCCCCGGCCGTCCGGCCGCCGGTACGGGCTCCGGGACCGGCTCCGGACGGGCGCCGTCCCGGGCGTCCGCGTGGCTGCCCGTGCGGACGGCGCCGTGGCCGCCGTGGACGCCGAGGACGCCGCCGCGGCGGCCGTCGCGGGCCACGTCGTGGGAGGCCGCGAGTTCGCCGGCCACCAGTTGCAGGCCGAGCCGCATCCGGTGCTTGGCCGCGCTCTCGCCGATCCCGAGCCGGCGGGCGGTGTCCCGGTAGGTGCGGCCCTCGTGGTGGCCGGGGGCGATGGCCTCGCGCAGCGGGTCGGGCAGCGAGGCGACGGCGTGGTGGACGCCGGCGGCGGCGGACCGGGCGGCGATCTCGTGCTCGTCGCCGCAGCCCTCGCGCAGCCGCGCCACCGCGCTGCGGTGGGTGAGCCGGCCCAGCCAGGAGCGCAGGGTGCCCTGTTCGGGGTGCCAGCGGTCCGGGTCCGTCCAGACCTGGGCGAAGACGTCGCGGGTGAGCTGTTCGGCGGCGTCCTGGTCGTCGAGGACGCGCAGCGCGAGGCCGTGCACGAGCGGCGCGAACCGGTCGTACAGTTCGCCGAGCGCCGTCTCCTCGCCGCGGACGAGGCGGAGCGCGAGACGTTCGTCGGAACTGCTCATGCGGTGCCGCGCTCTCTGCTCACGAGGGTGTCCCTCCCCGCTCTCCCCGGCGTGTCGCCGACGCCGGCCGCACCGCGCCCGCCCGGGCACGCCGGCCGGCGGGCCATGCCTTCGACCACGGTATCCAAGACCGCGCACCCGCCGGGTGAAATGCGGAAATGAGGGGCCGGGAAGTTTCACTCCGTCAGATCCTGCCGGTACCCCGGCGGCGACGGCGGGTTCGGACAGATGTGGGAAGGGTGGTTCGCTCGTGGCGGGCGCCCCGGACGGCCGCTCTGGCGGTACCGTCGTTGTGCTCGTGCACAGGCCCCGACCCGGCCGGACGATCGTCGGTGCGACGCTCGTCAGGGTGAGCGGGACAGTATGCACCGAGCTGTCCCCCGATCGCTGGAATATGCCCGAAGCGCTTGCTGCGACCACCCGGTCGAATCATCCTGAGGCGTATTCGTGTCGAAGCCATGGGTAATCCGACCAGGCAGACCGGCCGAGCGCGGCCGGCCGACCGGTGTGATGAAGGCGCTGCCGCCCGGGCCGGGCGGCAGGGTGTGGGTGGCCGATTACCGAGTGCGGGTGGTGGAGCGGTGCAGGTACTTCAGGTGCAGCTGGCGGTCCAGGCGGACCCGGCGGAGGTCGGCAGGGCGCGCCGGTGGGTACGGACCAGGCTTCAGGGGCACGGGCTCGACCCGGACGCGCCGATCGCCGAGACCCTGGTGCTGGTCGTCTCCGAACTCGTCACCAACGCCGTGGTGCACACCGGCTGTCCGGCCGTGCTGAGACTCACCATGCCGGTGGCCGACGCCGCGTCGCCTGACGTCGCCTCATCGCCGGTGCGGGTCGAGGTCGCCGACGCCAGCCGGACGGCGCCCGCCCCGAGGCACGCCGGCCGGGACGCCACCAACGGCCGCGGTCTGGAGCTGGTCGAGCTGCTCTGCGTGCGCTGGGGCTGGTACCCGGAGGGCTCCGGCAAGCGGGTCTGGTGCGAGATCGACCCGGGCGCCGAGGCGCCCGTCCCGGCCGCGGTGCCCCTCTTCGACGGACTCGTCCGGCAGCTCTGACCGCCCGGCTGCCGCGGGCCGCGCCCCCGCCCGGGACCGCCGCCCGCACCGGTGCACCCGGGGCGCACGGGCCGTCCGCACCGGCCCGGGCGTGCTCCGCATTCCGGCCGATGCGCCGCAACCTCGCCGAATTTACGACAAGCCATTGACGTGACGTATCCGACTGATCACGCTTGGGTGCAGCTCCGTCGCGAGGGGACGCCGAGGGGAGCCCGGGTGGTGCCAGCACATCAGGGGGACCGGCTGCCGACCGCCCGCAGGCCTCCTCGGCGAGTGCGGAGCGCAGGCGCGCGGGTTCAGGGCTCGCGCGTCCGCTCGGGCGGTGTCCCGGCGTGCCGTGCTCGGGGCGTGCGCGGCGGGGCACCGTCCGGCGAGCGGCGCGGCGCGGGCTCCGTGGTGCGGAAGGTCCGCCGGTAGGCGCTCGGCGCGACGTCGAGCCGGCCGCGCAGGTGCAGCCGCATCGAGGCCGCGGTGCCGAACCCGGCCCGCCGGGCCACCTGGTCCACCGACAGGTCGGTCTCCTCCAGCAGCCGCCGGGCCAGGTCGGTGCGCTGCAGCGCCAGCCACTCGCCCGGGCTGCTCCCGGTCTCCTCGCGGAAGCGCCGGGTGAAGGTCCGCACGCTGGTGCCCGCCCGGGCGGCCAGTTCGCCCAGCGGCAGCGGCCGGTCCAGGTGCTCCAGCGCCCAGGCGCGGACGGCGGCCGTGCCGGACCCGCCCTGCAGCGGGTCGGGCCCGGGCGTCGCCACGTACTGCTTCTGCCCGCCCTCCCGCCACGGCGGCACCAGGCAGGTCCTGGCCACCGCGTTGGCGACCGCGCTGCCGTGGTCGCGGCGCACCAGGTGCAGGCAGACGTCGACGCCCGCGGCCACCCCGCCGGAGGTCAGCACGTCGCCGTCGTCGGTGAAGAGCACGTCCGGGTCCAGTCGCACCTGCGGGAACATCCGGGCGAAGCGCTCGGTGTACGCCCAGTGGGTGGTGGCCGGGCGGCCGTCGAGCAGGCCGGCCGCGGCCAGCACGAAGGCGCCGGTGCAGATCGACACCAGCCGGGTGCCGGGGCGGATCACCGCCAGGGCGGCCGCGATCCGCGGGTCGAGGACACCGTCCACCACGTCGCCGGGGTCGTCCTGCTGCGCCGGGACGACCACGGTGTCGGCCTCGGCGAGGAGTTCGGGGCCGTGGTCGACCGCGACCCGGAAGTCGGTGCTGGTGGCGACCGGCCCGCCGTCCACGGTGCAGGTGGCCACCCGGTACAGCGGGACGCCGTCCGGGCCCCTGGCCGACTCGAAGATCCGTGCCGGGATGGCCAGTTCGAAGGCGATCACCCGGTCCAGTGCGAGCACCGCCACCCGGTGCTGCCGCGCGGCCCCTGCCATCCTGGTCTCCCTTCGTGCGGGGCGGTGCCACATTGTGACCCGTAAACCACTGGCCCGCGGAAGTGGTCTGGACCAAAACTGCTGTCGTGCCCGAACTGAGACCCGCGCCCGCCCCGGCCGTCACCGCCCCCGCCCCGGATGCCGGACCGGCCATCTGGACCCGCAACTTCCGGCTCTACTTCACCGCCCGCAGCTCCGGCCTGCTCAGCGACGCCATGCTCCCGGTCGCCGTCGCGGCCGGCCTGATCGGCGCCGGACACCCGCTCGGCAGCGTCGGCTACGCCATGGCCTTCCTGATGGCCCCCTTCGCCGGCCTGGTGCTGATCGGCGGGGTGCTCGCCGACCGCTTCACCGCGCGCCGGCTGATGATCGCCGCCGACCTGCTCAACCTGACCACCCGGGTGCTGATGGCCTGGCTGTTCTTCACCGGCGTCGACCGGCTCTGGCAGCTGTACGCCCTGCTCGCGGTGGCCGGCACCGCCGCAGCGATGTTCCAACCCGGCGCCGCCTCCACCGTCCCGCTGACCGCCCGCGACGTACAGGGCGCCAACGGCGTGCTGCGCACCTCCGAGGCGCTCACCGCGCTGCTCGGCCCGGCGGTGGCCGGCCTGCTGGCGGGGGCCGCCGCCACCGGCTGGGTGATGGTGGTCGCGGCCTGCGCCTACGCGCTGAGCGCCTGCTGCCTGCTCGCCCTGCGGCTCGGCCCGGCGCCCGCGCCACCGCCCGGCGACAGCCTCTGGCGCAATCTGGTGGAGGGCTGGCACGAGTTCCGCGCCCGCACCTGGATGTGGGGCGTCATCGTGATCTGGCTGTTCTTCAGCGCGCTCTGCTACGGCCCCCTGCTGCCGGTCGCGGCCGGCCTGCTCGTCCCCGCGCACGGCTCCACCGCGTACGGACTGCTGAACGCCGTGTTCGGGGCCGGGACCGTGCTCGGAGGGCTGCTCGGCATCCGCGTCCGGCCGCGGCACCCGCTGCGCGGCGGGGCGCTGGCGATGCTGGCCTTCCCGCTGTACCCGCTGGGCATCGTGCTGGGGCTGCCCGTCCCGCTGCTCGCCGTCTGCTTCCTGGTCACCGGTGCCGGTGTCACCTTCTGGGGCGTCATGTGGGCGACCAGCGTGCAGACCCAGGTGCCGGCCGAGGTGCTCAACCGGATCCACGCCTACGAGGTCGCCGGGTCGGTCTGCATGGCCCCGGTCGGTGCGGCGCTGGCCGGCCCGGCCGCCGAGGCCTTCGGCCCGAAGGCGGTGCTCGCCGCCGGCGCCGCCGTCGCGCTGCTGGTGGTCGCCGCGCTGCTGCTCGTCCGGCCGATCCGGAACCTGCGCCGGGTGGCCGACCGCTGAGCCGGGGCGGGGCGGCCGGCCGGCCGTTTGGCCCGATCCTGACGAAAGCTGGCAGTCAGGCCACTCGTTCGCGGCCGTCCCCGCCCGGGACACTCGTCCGGTGACCGATCTGAGCACCCGCAGACCCGCCGCCCCCGCCGGCGCCCGCCCGCCCCGCCTGCACTACGCCTGGGTGGTGGCCGGCGTCGCCCTGGTCGTCCTGCTCGGCTCGGCCGGCTTCCGCTCCGCGCCCGGCCTGATGATGGACGCCCTGAACGCCGAGTTCGGCTGGTCGCACGCCACCATCGGCAGCGCCGTCTCGGTCAACCTCACGCTGTACGGCCTGACCGCGCCGTTCGCCGCGGCGCTGATGGACCGCTTCGGCATCCGCCTGATCGTGGTCAGCGCCCTGCTGACCATCGCCACCGGCGCCGGCCTCACCGTCCTGATGACGGAGAGCTGGCAGCTGATCCTCTGCTGGGGCGTGCTGGTCGGCCTCGGCAGCGGGTCGATGGCCGGCGCCTTCGCCACCACCGTCACCGGCCGCTGGTTCCAGGCCCGGCAGGGCCTGGTCACCGGTGTGCTGACCGCCGCCGGGGCGGCCGGCAACCTGGTCTTCATGCCGGTGCTCGCCGCGCTGGTCGAGCACCAGGGCTGGCGCACCGCGGTCGTCGTGGTCTCGCTGGCGGCGACCGTCGTCGCGGTGCCCGTCCTGCTGCTGATGCGCGAGCGCCCGGCCGACGTCGGCCTGCTCCCGTACGGCGCCACCGAGCAGCCGCCCGAGCCGGTGACCGACGGCAGCGCGCTGGCCCGCTCGCTGCGGGTGCTGCGGGAGGCCGCCCGGTCGCGGGCCTTCTGGCTGCTGGCCGGCTCCTTCGCGATCTGCGGCGCGACCACCGCCGGCCTGGTCGGCACGCACTTCATCCCGGCCGCGCACGACCACGGGATGCCGGTGACCACCGGCGCGAGCCTGCTCGCCCTGGTCGGCGTCTTCGACGTGGCCGGCACCATCGCCAGCGGCTGGTTCACCGACCGCTTCGACTCCCGGCGGCTGCTGGTCGTCTACTACGGCCTGCGCGGTCTGTCGCTGCTCTTCCTGCCGCAGCTGTTCGGCCACTCGCTGCAGCCCCCGATCCTGGCCTTCGTGATCTTCTACGGACTGGACTGGGTCGCCACCGTGCCGCCCACCGTGGCGCTCTGCCGCCGCCACTTCGGGGCCGACGCGCCGATCGTCTTCGGCTGGGTGCTCGCGGCCCACCAGATCGGCGCCGCCGTGGTCGCCGGGCTGGCCGGCGTCGTCCGCGACCGGTTCGGCGACTACGACCTCGCCTGGTACGCGGCGGGCGGGCTGTGCGCCGTCGCCGTGGTGCTCTGCCTGGCCCTGCGCGGCGGTGCCCGGACGGGCGGTGCGCCGGTCGCCCCGGCCGCCTGAGGGCGCGGCCGGCCGTCGTGAGGAGCGGCAGTCGTAAGGAGCGGATAGCCTCTTCGGCTATGATACTGTCCTTCACGCTGGACCCCGCCCTCACCCCCGGGCTGCGCGACGAGCTCGTGGCGCTGTGGACGGACGTCAGCAACGCCGGAGGCGCGGTCGGCTTCGTCCCCCCGGTCACCGCCGACCGGGTGCGGCCCACCGCGGAGGAGCAGTTCGCCGGGCTCTGCCCGGCCGGGCCCGACCGGCTGCTGATCGGCCGGGAGCGCACGACCGGCCGGCTCGCCGCCGCGCTTTTCCTTACCTCCATGCGCTTCGACCTCATGGAGCACTGGCGGATGCTCCAGCGGGTCATGGTCCACCCCGGGCTGCAGGGCCGCGGCTACGGCGCCGACCTGCTCGCCGAGGCCGAGCGCACCGCCCGCGCCGAGGGCCTCGCCGGGCTCCGGCTCACCCTGCGCGGCGGCCACGGCCTGGAGGCCTTCTACGGCCGCTCCGGCTACCGGGAGGTCGGCCGGGTGCCCGGGGCGATCCGGGTCGGGCCCGGCGACGACCGGGACGACGTCACCATGTGGCTGGACCTCCGCCCCGACATCGGCTGACCCCGTGCGGGCGCTGGCGTCCGGCATGCTTCACTGGGAGACCGGCACCCGGCGAAGGCCGCCCCTGGCGGCCCGCCCGCGCCACCCGTCGTACCCCAGCCGCGAAGGACGCCACCCGTGAGCAGCCGCAAGTCGCACGCCACGCTCCGCTACACCTCCCTGCGGGCGAGTATCTTCCTCGGCTGCCTGCTGGTGGCCGTGCTGCTCGGCCGCTTCGGCGTGATCCCGGTCGCCGGCAGCAGCGGTGTCGTCTTCCTCATCCTGCTCGCGCTCCTGGTGTCCGCCCCGATCAGCTACGTCGTGCTCAGCAAGCAGCGCGACGCGATGTCCGAGCAGATCGTCGACAAGGTCGGCGGCGTGCGCACCCGCACCGCGCAGCGGATCGCCGACCAGAACGCCGAGGAGGACGCGGCCGACGACGCCGCCCGCGCCGCCGTCCGGGACTGACCTTGGCCGAACCCGCGCCGCCGCGCCGCCCCACCGGGCGGGACGTGGCCCGGCTGGCCGGCGTCTCGCAGGCCACCGTCTCCCTGGTGTTCTCCGGTGCCGGCGGCCACCGCGTCTCCGACGCCACCCGCGAGCGCGTCCGCGAGGCCGCCCGCACCCTCGGCTACCAGCCGCAGGCCGCCGGCCGCCAACTGCGGCTCGGCCGCAGCGGCATGGTGATGCTCGCCGTGCCCAACCTGCTCGGCCCCTTCTTCGGCCGGGTGCTCTCCGGTGTCCACGAGGAGGCCCACCGGCGCGGCCTCGCCGTGGTCGTCTCCTCCGGCTGGGACGGCGCCACCCTCGCCGAGGCCGCCACCGCCGGCCGCTTCGACGGCCTGCTGATCTGCTCGCCGGACGACAGCCAGCTCGGTGAACTCCCCGCCGACACCCCCGCGGTCTTCCTCGACGCCGACCCGGCCCGCAGCCCGGGCCGCCCGACCGTCGAGCTCGACGTCGCGGCCGGCATGCGGGCCGCGGTGGAACACCTCGCCGCCCGCGGCCACCGCCGGATCGGCCATCTGCGCTCCACCCTGTCCGCACACACCTTCCGCACCCGCCAGGCCGGCTTCGAGGCCGCCGCCGCGGACCTGGAGGTCGTCGAGGCCGGGGTCAGCCTGAACGAGGGCGCCGAGGCCGCCCGCGCGGTCGCCCGTACGCTGCTGGAACGGCCCGACCGGCCGGCCGCGGTGATCTGCGACGACGACGTGGTCGCCTCCGGCCTGTACCAGGCCGCCGCCGAACTGGGCCTGCGGATCCCCGAGGACGTGTCGGTGGTCGGCATCGACAACATCCCGGTGGCCGGCCTGCTCGTCCCGCCGCTCACCACCGTCGACCTGCCCGGCGAGGAACTCGGCCGCACCGGCGTCGCCGCCCTCGCGGCCCTGCTCGCCGGAGAACCGGTCATCGTCGTTCCGCCGCTCCCCACCACCCTGGTCGTCCGCGCCTCCACCCGCCCGGCCTGACCGCGGCCCCGCCCGGTGCACCCGCACCGGGCGGGGCGGCGTGAGGGTCCGTCAGGCCGCCAGGACCGTGCGGGCCGGGGCGTCGGCCGCGGCGGGCCGGAACCATCCGCGGCAGGCGAACAGCAGCACCCCGCCGACCCCGATCCCGGCCGCCGCGCACACCGCGACCCGCAGCAGCGAGCCCTCCACCAGGGCGCCGGACACCGCGTAGCCCGCCGCGTTGCCGGTCGCGAACAGCGTGATCAGCCAGGCGAAGGCCTCGGTGACCGTCCCGGTCGGCGCCAGTTCGGCGATCAGCACGAACGCGGCCGCCAGCAGCGGCGCCAGGCCGATCCCGGAGAGCAGCGACAGCCCGGCCATCGCCCACGGCCCGGGCAGCGCGAGCAGCGGCAGGTAGGAGGCCGCCATCAGCAGCGCGATCACCCAGGTGCGGGTGGCGGTGGTGCTCCGCCAGCGGACGGCGCCGTAGCCGAGCGCGCCGAGCAGGCCGCCGAGGGCCGCGAGGGCCAGCATCAGGCCGGCCCCGCCGGGCAGTGCGCCGGGGTGCTGCTCGGCGTAGGCGATGAACAGCACGCTCTGGGCGCCGACCGTCCAGCCGGCGCCGGCCAGGCCGATCAGCAGCAGGACGAGGCCGGGGGAGCGCAGCGGTCCGAGGAGCCCGGCGGAGGCGCTGCGGGCGGGCGCCCGCCAGGCCCGGGCGGGTGCGGCGGTGGCGACGACCAGCGAGCCGAGCAGGCCGAGCGCGGCCGCCGTCCACAGGGCTGTGGACGGCCCGAAGCCGGCGGCGATCCCGGCCACCGCGAGCGGTCCGGCCACGTAGAGGATCTGCTGGGAGGCGGAGTCGAAGGCGTACGCGGTGTCGAGCTGCTCCTCCTCCACCACGGAGGGCCACAGGGCCCGCAGGCAGGGTTCGAGCGGCGGCATGGCGAGCCCGGCGAGCGCGGCGCCGGCCGGTGCGGCGACCGCGGAGCCGGGGGCGAGGGCGAGCAGGGCGTAGCCGAGGCCCGCGACCAGGGCCGTGGTGAGCAGCACCCGGGGCTGGCCGGTGCGGTCGACGATCCGTCCGAGCACCGGGCCGCCGATCGCGGCGGAGACGGCGTAGGCGGCGGTGGCGAGGCCGATCCGGCTGTACGGCGCGCCGGCCTCGCGCAGGGCGAGGGCGATCACCAGGCCGGTCATGCCGGCGGGGAGCCGGCCGAGCAGGGTGCCGAGGAGCAGCCGGGTGACGTGCGGGGCGCGGAGCAGCGCGATGTAGCCCATACCTGAAGTTATACGTATAACCACTCCGCCCGGTCAATCCGCGGCGGGCCCGGCCCCCGTGCGGCCTGGCTGGTTCGTGGCCATAGCTCAAACCAATACTTTGAACATCTCAAATGTTTACTGCTAACGTTCCGGCCATGACCACCGCAGGCGCACTCCAGGACGGACCGGGCACCCCGCCCGTCCGCCGCTGCGCCTGCCCGCGCGCCCGCCGCGCCTGCGGCTGTACCGGGGCGGCACGCCTCTCCTGACGGTTCCTCCGCGGCCCCCGCCCGGACGGACCCCGTGCGTGCCGCCGTGTCCGACCTCCCCCGTCTGCCACCCGACCCCCGGAGTCGCATCCCCATGCCCGGACCCCTGTCCGCAGTCCGCCGCACGCCCTTCTGGGCGCAGATCGCCGGAGGCCTCGCCCTCGGCCTGCTGCTCGGCTGGATCGCCCGCGCCGGCGACGTCGCCTGGCTCACCACCACCCTCGACACCGTCGGCAAGACCTTCGTCCAGCTGCTGAAGCTGGCCGTCCCGCCGCTGGTCTTCACCGCCATCGTGGTCAGCGTCGCCAACCTGCGGAACGTCGCCAACGCCGCCCGGCTCGCCGTCCGCACCCTCCTCTGGTTCCTCGCCACCTCGCTGGTCGCGGTCGCGGTCGGCCTCGGCCTCGGCCTGCTCACCGACCCCGGCCGCGGCGCCGGTCTCTCCACCGAGGGCCTCAAGGCCCCGGAGGAGGCCGGCAGCTGGGTGGACTTCCTCACCGGCATCGTCCCGACGAACATCGCCACCTCGTTCGTCGAGGTGAACGTCCTCCAGATCGTCTTCCTCGGCGTCGTCACCGGCGCCGCCGTGCTGAAGATCGGCGAGAAGGCCGAGCCCGTCCGCCGGATCGCCGAGTCCGTCCTCGACCTCACCCAGACCGCGCTCTGGTGGGTCATCAGACTGGCGCCGCTCGGCACCCTCGGCCTGATCGGCAAGTCCGTCGCCAAGTACGGCTGGGACCTGCTCGCCCCGTTCGCCACGCTCACCGCCGACGTCTACATCGGCTGCGCGATCGTGCTGTTCGCCGTGTACCCGCTGCTGCTGCGCTTCGCCGGCGGCCTCAACCCGGTGCACTTCTTCCGCGGTGCCTGGCCGGCCATCCAGCTGGCCTTCGTCTCCCGCTCCTCGGTCGGCACCCTGCCGGTCACCCGCCGGGTCACCGAGCGCCTCGGCGTCCCGAGCGAGTACGCGTCGTTCGCCGTTCCGTTCGGGGCCACGACCAAGATGGACGGCTGCGCCGCGATCTACCCCTCGCTGGCCGCGATCTTCGTGGCCCAGGTGTACGGCATCCACCTCGGCATCGGCGACTACCTGCTGATCGCCTTCGTCTCGGTGATCGGCTCCGCCGCGACGGCCGGCCTGACCGGCGCGATCGTCATGCTGACCCTCACCCTGTCGACGGTCGGCCTGCCGCTGGAGGGCGTCGGACTGCTGCTGGCGATCGACCCGATCCTCGACATGATCCGCACCGCCACCAACGTGGCCGGCCAGGCGGTCGTGCCGATCCTGGTCGCGGCCCGCGAGAAGACGCTGGACCGTGCGGCGTACGACAACCCCACCGGTGACCTGCTGACCGGGCCGGAGCCCGCCCGGTCCGCCGAGCCGGTGGCCGCCGCGGCCTGACGCCGAACGCCGCCCGCCTCCGCCCAGGCCCCTTCCCCGCACCGGGGGAGGGGCCTCGGCGTGCTCGGGGCGTCCTCTCGGCGTCCTCGGGTGGCCGACGGGAGGTTGCAAGAATTGATCTCCTGCTCTGCATCAAATCAACAGGCAATCGAAAATTACTTGCACTCCTCTTGTGGGGTGGAGTGCCGCAGCCCTACGCTCCGCCGCGGGCGACTACGGCCGCCACCACCCCGAGAGAAACGAGCAAGCGATGTCACGGAGCATCAGAGGAGCTGCGACGCGCCGGGTCGGCGGGCCGCCGCGACGTGCCGCGGCCGTGCTGGCGGCGGTGACCGCGGCCACCGTCGGATACGCCGGGCCGGCCGCCGCCGATACCGGGAAGCCCGCCGCCGGGGCCGTCGTGACGCGGGCGGGCCTGGCACCCGCGCTGGTCGCGGGCCGCGGCGCCGACCTGGGCGCGGCCGAGCAGGAGGCCGAGAACGCGCGGAGCACCGGCACGGTGATCGGCCCGGACCGTACCGCCTACACCCTGCCCTCGGAGGCCTCCGGCCGGTCCGCGGTGAAGCTGACGCCCGGCCAGTACGTCGAGTTCACCCTGCCCGCCGCGGCCAACGCGATCACCGTGCGCTACAGCATCCCGGACGCCCCGGGCGGCGGCGGCACCACCGCACCGCTGGACGTCGCGGTGAACGGCCGCAAGCACAGCACCATGACGCTGACCTCGCAGTACTCCTGGCTCTACAACCAGTACCCGTTCAGCAACGACCCGCAGGCCGGGCTGCTGCACCCGGACTGGTGGATCACCGAGTGCTCCTGCGTGCCGAGCGCCACCACCCCGGCCCCGGAGATCGCCAAGCCCTTCCGGCCCACCCACTTCTACGACGAGCAGCGCCTGCTGCTCGGCCGCACCTACAAGGCCGGCGACACCGTGCGGCTGACGGTGCCGCAGGGCAGCAAGGCCGCCTGGACGGTGATCGACCTGCTCGACTCCGAGCTCGTCGCCGCCCCGCACGTGAACCTCGCCGCCGCCAACGTGCTCGCCTTCGGCGCCGACCCGACGGGCCGCCGCGACTCCGCGGACGCCATCGACCGGGCGATCGCCTTCGCCCGCCGGGTCCACCTGCCGGTCTACCTGCCGCCGGGCACCTACCAGGTCAACCGGCACATCGTGGTCGACGACGTGACGATCGAGGGCGCCGGCAGCTGGTACACGATCGTCAAGGGGCACCAGGTCGACCTGGCCACCCCGGCCCCGGACAGCTCGGTGCACACCGGTGTGGGCTTCTACGGCAAGGACGCCGCCGCGGGCGGCAGCCGCAACGTCCACCTGTCCGGCTTCGCGATCGAGGGCGACGTCCGCGAGCGGATCGACACCGACCAGGTGAACGGCATCGGCGGCGCGATGAGCGACTCGGTGATCGAGGGCCTCTACATCCACCACACCAAGGTGGGCCTCTGGTTCGACGGGCCGATGAAGAACCTCAAGGTGACCCGCAACGTGATCACCGACCAGATCGCCGACGGCCTGAACTTCCACACCGGCGTCACCGACTCGGTGGTCTCCCACAACCTCGTCCGCAACACCGGCGACGACGGACTCGCCATGTGGTCCGAGAAGACCGCGGACGCCCGCAACACCTTCGACCACAACACCGTGCAGTCGCCGGTGCTGGCCAACGGCATCGCGATCTACGGCGGCACCGACAACACCGTCTCCGGGAACCTGGTCGCCGACCCGGTCCGCGAGGGCAGCGCGATCCACGTCGGCTCCCGGTTCGGCGCCGAGCCGTTCGCCGGGCACCTGTGGATCACCGACAACACCACCGTCCGCTCCGGCACCTACGAGCTGAACTGGAAGATCGGCCTCGGCGCGATCTGGTTCTACGCGCTGGAGAAGGACATCGCCGCGGACGTCCGGGTGACCGGCGACCACTTCCTCGACAGCACCTACAACGCGGTGATGGTGGTGGCCGACTGGCCGGTCAAGGACCTCTACGAGGTCACCGGCCTGCACTTCAAGGACATCCGGGTCGACGGC
Organism: Kitasatospora arboriphila; assembly: GCF_039528095.1. Taxonomy (NCBI): domain Bacteria; kingdom Bacillati; phylum Actinomycetota; class Actinomycetes; order Kitasatosporales; family Streptomycetaceae; genus Kitasatospora; species Kitasatospora arboriphila. The sequence goes on along the minus strand of NZ_BAAALD010000008.1, from coordinate 4,305 downwards.
ACCGGCACCTCGGTGCTCAGCGCCCGGGCGGCCGGCTCCGCCGACTTCGAGAACGTGGACGCCCGCAACGTCGGCGCGGTCGGCGTGAACAACTGCGGCAGCTTCCACTTCACCCCGGCCGGCTCCGAGTTCTCGGTGACCGATCTCGGCGGCAACGACGGCGGCACCACCACCGGCGCCTGGCTCGCCCCCTGGGAGCTGCCCAACACCATCACCTGCGACGACCGCCCGCCGGTGGTCGCACCGCCGGCGCCGTCCGCCTGGTGACGAAGCGCGGGAACCACCCCCTGAGACGACATCGGGGCGCCCGTCCGGATCCCCCCTCCGGACGGACGCCCCGACGGCGTTCGGGTCAGCGCGTCACCACTTGTCCCAGCTGATGTTCCAGCCGCTCAGGCCGTTGTCCGGCCGGACCTGCTGGCCGACCGAGTTCTGCACGGTGACCGGGTCGCCGACGATCGCGGCGTCGTAGAACTGGCCGGCGGACGAGCCCGGCGAGCCGTCCTTGGCGGAGGTGTCCTCCAGGCCGATGCAGCCGTGGCTGGTGTTGGTGCGGCCGAAGACGCCCGGGGCGTACTTGCCGTGCACGTAGGTGCCGGTGGGGGTGAGCCGCAGGGCGTGCGGCATCTCGACCTTGTAGGCCGGGCCCTCGTGGTTGACCACGGTGGAGGAGTCCATGACGGTCGTCCCCTCCTTGGCCATGACCACCATCGTGCCGTTGAAGGTGTTCTGCGAGGCGGGCGAGCTGGCACCCGCGCTGATCGGGATGGTGGCGTCCGGCTTGCCGTCCTCCTTGACCACCATCTCGTGGGTGGAGGCGTCGGCGACGCTGACCCGGGATCGGCCGATGGTGAAGCTCTGGTCGCTGTCGACCTCGCCGTACACGTCCGGGGAGGTCTCGACGCTCTTCAGCCGGTAGTGCACGGTGACCTTGGTCTGCGGCTTCCAGAACTTCTCCGGGCGGAAGTCCACCCGGTTGTTGCCGAACCAGTGCGGCTTGACCACGGTGCCGTCGGACGCCTCGAAGGTGACGGCCTTCTCGACGGCCGCCTTGTTCTCGACGGCCTTCTTGAAGCTCAGCGAGACGATCATGCCGACGCCGTACGTCTGCTTGTCCGAGATGTTGTCGTACGGGCCGGCGCCCTTGGCGGGCGTCAGGGTGGTGAAGCTGCTCTCCGAGGTGGCGGCCACGCCGGCGGCGTCCGCGGCCTGGGCGGTCACCTTGTACTCGGTGGAGACGGCGAGGTTCTGCGCGGGCGTCCAGCCGAGGCCGTCGGGGGTGATCGTGCCCGGGACCTCCTTGCCGTCCTTGCCCGTCACCTTGACCGTGGTGAGCTTGCCGTTCGCCACCGCGACCTTGAGCGCGCCGGACGGCTTCACCTTGGTGGCGCCGTTGGCCGGCTCGATGGTCAGCTGGGCCTGTGACTTCTTCTGCTCCTGCTTGTCGGCGCCCGAGGACGAACCCCCGCCGCCGCTGCTGCTGCACGCGGTGGTGAGCACCAGAGCCCCACCGAGCACCGCTGCCGCCACGACCCTGCCTGCCGCCCGCTTCACTGCCATACCCCTTCGCCGTGTTCCCTTCGATAGACGCGCGAAGGGCCCCGGCAGTTTCGCACCACGGAGACCGTCCGGTCACGAATCGACAACAGCCCCGGCAGCGTGGCGAGGATCACCCGATCGAGCGATGCCCGGTGGCTGACGGAGCAGTGCTCCCCGCACGGGCGGGTGCGCCCGTCCGTGCGGGTCCCGGCGCCCGGGACCGCGCGGCCGGGGCCGGGGCGGAGCGGGGCCGGAACAGGCAGGGGGCCCGCCACGACGTGGCGGGCCCCCTTGGTACTGCTCTTCGTGCTCGTGTGGCGGCCCGGGTGGCCACCGGCGGACCCGGAGGTCCGGAGCGATCAGATCATCAGAGGATCGTCAGACTGCGGTGACGTTCTCCGCCTGCGGGCCCTTCGGGCCCTGGGTGACGTCGAAGGTGACCGCCTGGTTCTCCTCGAGCGACCGGAAGCCGGTCGAGTTGATGGCGGAGTAGTGGACGAAGACGTCGGGGCCGCCGCCCTCCTGGGCGATGAAGCCGAAGCCCTTCTCAGCGTTGAACCACTTGACGGTTCCCTGAGCCATGCCGTTCTCCTTGCGAGGGACGTATTGGAGGCCACACCGTGTGACCTCCGGGTCCGCTGCGCTGATCGCCCTGCCTCCGGTATGGTCCGGAGTTTTTCGCACAGTGCTCAATCAATGCTCAATTGCGCTGAAACTGCTGAAAAACTACGAAAAGCCTGCGGTTACATGCTCCGCAGGCTTCAAGTACTGCAAGGGGAATCAAACTGCAACTGGAAGAGACGTTAGCACGCGGGCGCGGCCCCGACCAGGGGTGACCGAAGGGCGCGCCGGTGTGTCGCCCGCCTGGTGTCGGGACCTGAACGCGGCAGGCATACGCTGCGGGGAGAGTACGAACATCAGAGGGAGCGACGGTGACCGGTAGCGAAGCGGGCAGCTCGGCGGCGGTAAGGCCCCGGGTCGGACATATTCAGTTCCTCAACTGTTTGCCCCTCTACTGGGGGCTCGCGCGGACCGGCAACCTCCTCGATCTCGACCTCACCAGGGACACCCCCGAGAAGCTCAGCGACCGCCTGGTCGCCGGCGACCTCGACATCGGCCCGATCACCTGCGTCGAATACCTGCGGCACGCCGAGGACCTGGTCGTGCTGCCCGACATCGCCGTGGGCAGCGACGGCCCGGTGATGTCCTGCGTGATCGTCAGCAAGGTCCCGCTCGCCGACCTCGACGGCCGCCCGGTCGCCCTCGGCTCCACCAGCCGCACCTCCGTCCGGCTCGCCCGCCTGCTGCTGGAGGAGCGCGAGGGCGTCCGGCCCGAGTACTTCTCCAGCCCGCCCGACCTCGACGCGATGCTCGCCCGCGCCGACGCCGCCGTCCTCATCGGCGACCCCGCCCTGCGCGCCTCCCTGGAACAGGCCCCCAGCCAGGGTCTCGCCGTCCACGACCTCGGCGCCATGTGGAAGGAGTGGACGGGCCTGCCCTTCGTCTTCGCCGTCTGGGCCGCCCGCCGCGACTACGCCGAGCAGCAGCCCGGCACCGTCGCCGCCGTGCACCGCGCCTTCCTGGAGTCCCGCGACCTCTCCCTCACCGAGGCCGGCAAGGTCGCCGAACAGGCCGCCCGCTGGGAGTCCTTCGAAGCGCCGCTGCTGGAGCGGTACTTCACCGAGGCCCTGGACTACTCGCTCGGCGGCCGACAGCTCGCCGGCATCGCCGAGTTCGCCCGCCGGGTGGCCCACGACAGCGGCTTCGCCGCGGACGTGACGGTGCGCCTGCTGGAGTCCGTGCCCGCCGCCGGGTAACACCGGGCGTGCGGGGGCCCCGGTTGGTACTGTCCGGCGGGGCCCGCCGGGCCCGACGGGAGGCGGGGGCGGATGGAACCACTGGGTGCTTCGGACCCGGCACGGGTCGGCTCGTACCGGCTGCTGCGCCGGCTCGGCGCGGGCGGCATGGGACGGGTCTACCTGGGCCGCACGGCCGGCGGCCGGACGGTCGCGGTCAAGGTGGTGCGCGGCGAACTCGCCGACGACCCCGAGTTCCGGGCCAGGTTCCGCCAGGAGGTCGCGGCCGCCCGGCTGGTCGGCGGCCGCTGGACGGCCCCGGTGCTGGACGCCGACACCGAGGGCGACCACCCCTGGGTGGCCAGCGGCTACGTCGCCGGGCCCTCGCTGGACGCCGCCGTCCGCCGGCACGGCCCGCTGCCCGTCCCGGCCGTGCACACCCTCGGCGCCGCCCTCGCCGAGGCCCTGGAGCAGGTGCACGCCCTCGGCCTTGTGCACCGCGACGTCAAGCCGTCCAACGTGCTGCTCGCCCTGGACGGCCCGCGCCTGATCGACTTCGGCATCGCCCGCGCCCTGGACGCCGCCACCGCCCTCACCCGCTCCGGGTACGTGGTCGGCTCGCCCGGCTACCTCTCGCCCGAACAGGCCGCCGGCGAGGCGGCCGGCCCCGCCGGGGACGTCTTCTCGCTCGGTGCCGTGCTCGCCTTCGCCGCCACCGGCACCGCCCCCTTCGGCGAGGGCGTCAGCGCGGCCGTCCTGCTCTACCGCGTCCTGCACGAGGAGCCCGACCTCAGCGGGATCACCGGCCCGCTGCGCGAGGCCGTCCGGGCCTGCCTCCACAAGGACGCCGCCGACCGGCCCACCCCGGCCGCGCTGCGCGCCCTGCTGGCACCCGCCGCGTCCCCCGCCGCCGGGGACTGGCTGCCGCCCGCCGTCTCCGCCGCCGTCGCCCGCAGCGCCGTCGAACTGC
>NZ_BAAALD010000007.1:117305-162068 GCF_039528095.1 Kitasatospora arboriphila | reverse complement strand
GGCGGGGGGGGGGGGGCCCCCCCCCCCCCCCCCCGCCCGGCGCCGGCCGTCACCGCCCCGCCGCCCCCGTCGCCGGGTGCGGCCGTCCCGTCGGCGGGCACGGCCGCCCCGGCGCCACCGACTCCGACGGCATCCCCGTCCGCGGACCCCGCCCGCGCCGCATCGCCGGAGGCGACCCGGGCCCGGGCGACCCGGGCAGTCCCGCCCACCCGCCGGGCGACCGCGACGCCCCGCTGGCAGACCAGCCCCCGCAGCGACGACCCGCGGAGCGACGGCGGCAGCACCACCCGCAACGGCGCCTGCGCCACCAACCCCGCCGGCGAGATCATGACCTGCGACCCGGTGAAGACCGGCACCCCGCTGCCCCGCACCCCCTGAGGGGTCACTTGCGCGGGTTGGCCCGCCGGGTGGGCTCGGCGGTGGTGGGGTCCTCCGGCCAGGGGTGGCGGGGGTAGCGGCCGCGGAGGTCGGCGCGGACGGCCCGGTAGCCGTCCCGCCAGAAGGAGGCGAGGTCGCCGGTGACCGCGGCCGGGCGACCGGCGGGGGAGAGCAGGTGGACGGTGAGCGGGGCGCGCCCGCCGGCCAGCGCCGGCGCCGCCTGCCAGCCGAACAGCTCCTGGAGCTTCACGGCGAGGACGGGCCGCTCCCCGGAGTAGTCCACCCGGATCCTCGACCCGCTCGGGACGGCGATCCGCTCGGGCGCCAGCTCGTCCAGCCGCCCGGCCTCGCCGCCCGCCCAGGGCAGCAGCCGCTGCAGGGCGGCGGCGGTGTCGATCCGGCCGAGGTCGGCCCGCCGCCGGGCCCGGGAGAGCTCCGGCTCCAGCCAGTCGGCGGCCCGTTCCAGCAGGGCCTCCTCGGAGACGTCCGGCCACGGGTCGCCGAGCACGCGGTGCAGGAAGGCCAGCCGCTCCCGCAGCCCGTCCGCGGCCGGCGGCCAGGACAGCAGGGCGAGGACGCCCTCCCGGGCGAGCCCGTCCAGCAGGGCGGCCCGCACCGGCCCCGGGTCCGGGTCGGTGAGCGGCGCCGCGGTGAGCTCCACCGCGCCCAGCCGGGCGACCCGCCGGGCGGTGACGTCGCCCTCGCGGGCGGACCAGTGCACCTCCTCGCGTTCGGTGACCAGGGCGGCGCCGGCCCGCCGGGCGGTGGCCTCGTCGAGCGCGACGGCCCGCCGCACCCGGGCCGAGGGAGAGCCGGCCGGCCGGTCGGCCACCGCGACCGCGAGCCAGCCGCCGCCGGAGAGCAGCGAGGCGAGGCCGAGCTCGGCGGCGGTGCCGGAGGCCATCAGGTAGCCGCGGGCGCCGCCGCGGGCGCGGGGGATCCGCTCCGGGTGGGCGAGCGCGACGACCAGTCCGGCCGCGGCCTCGTCGGACACGGCACCCTCCCCGCCGGGCCCGGAGCCGTCCTGCCGCAGCCGCCGGGTCTCGTCCCGCCAGCGGCGCGCGTACGGGTCGTCGGCGCCGCGGACGCTCCGCCAGACGGCGAGCAGGTCGTCTCCGAGGGCGCGCGGCGGCTCCTCGGAGAGCAGGGCGACGAGCTCCGCGGCGCGGCGGGCGCCCACCAGGCCGGTGCCGTCCAGGAGGGCCCGGGCGAGCCGGGGGTGCAGGCCGGTGCGGGCGATCCGGCGGCCGCGGTCGGTGGCCCGCCCGTCGGCGTCCACGGCGCCGAGCGCCTGCAGGGTCTCCCGGGCGGCGGCCATGGCGCCGGCCGGCGGCGGGTCGGGCAGGGCGAGGCCGCGGGCGTCCGGGTCGCCCCAGCAGGCGGCCTGCAGGGCGAAGCCGGTCAGGTCGGCGAGGGCGATCTCCGGGGTGGGGAAGGGCTGCGCGCGGGCGTCCTCGACCTCGGCCCAGCAGCGGTAGACGGTGCCGGGGGCCTCGCGGCCGGCCCGGCCGGCGCGCTGCCGGGCGGCGGCCAGCGAGACCCGGACGGTGACCAGCCCGCCGAGACCGCGGGCGTGGTCGGTGCGCGGCTCCCGGGCGAGCCCCGAGTCGACGACGGTGCGCACGCCGGGCACCGTCAGCGAGGACTCGGCCACGGAGGTGGCGAGCACCACGCGCCGCCGGGCGCCCGGGGCGAGCGCCGCGTCCTGGACGGCCTGCGGCGCCTGCCCGTGCAGTTGCAGCACCTCGACGCCGGTGCCGAGCAGCCCGGCGACCCGGGCGATCTCGCCGACGCCGGGCAGGAAGCAGAGCACGTCGCCCTCGCGTTCGGCGAGCACCCGGCGGACGGTGGCCGCGACGTGGTCGAGCAGCAGCGGATCCGTCCGGGTGCCGTGCGGCGGCGGGACGGCGCGCGGCGGGGGAGCCCACGCCACCTCGACGGGGTGGGACAGCCCGTGCGCCTCGACCACCGGTGCGCCGCCGAGCAGCTCCGCCCAGGCCGCGGTGTCGGAGGTCGCGGAGGCGCAGACCAACTGCAGCTCCGGCCGCAGCGCCGCCCGGACGTCGAGCAGGAAGGCGAGCGCGGTGTCGGCGTCCAGGTGCCGCTCGTGGCACTCGTCGAGGACGACCGCGTCGACGCCCGGCAGCTCCGGGTCGCGCTGCAGCCGCTGCAGCAGGACGCCGGTGGTGACCACCTCGACCACCGTCCGCGGCCCGACCCGCCGCTCGCCGCGGACGCGGACGCCGCCCTGCTCGCCGACCGCGCCGCCGAGCAGCCAGGCCATCCGGCGGGCCGCGGCGCGCACCGCGAGCCGGCGCGGCTCGGCGACCAGGACGCGGCGGGCGGGCCCGGGCAGGCCGTCGGCCAGCCCGGCGAGGGCCAGCGGGACGAGGGTGGTCTTGCCGGAGCCGGGCGGCGCGGCGAGCACTGCGGCGCCGTGCTCGGCGAGGGCGCGCTGCAGCGGGGGGACGGCGGTGCGGACGGGCAGTTCGAGGCCGGCGGGGCGCACCGGCGGTCAGCCCCGCTGCGCGACGAAGATCGCGGTGCCGGGGATCAGCCGGCCGCGCAGCGGCGACCAGCCGCCCCACTCCTGGTCGTGGCCCTCGGGCCACTCCGGTTCGACGAGGTCGAGCAGCCGGAAGCCAGCGGCGGCGAGCTCGCGGACCCGGTCGCCGAGGGTGCGGTGGTGCTCGACGTAGGTGGCGCGGCCCTGCTCGTCCTGCTCGACGTAGGGGGTGCGGTCGAAGTAGGAGGCGGTGGCGGTGAGGCCCTCGACGCCGGGCTCGTCGGGGAAGGCCCAGCGGATCGGGTGGGTCACCGAGAACACCCAGCGGGCGCCGGGCCGCAGCACCCGGTGGACCTCGCGCATCAGCGCGGCGGTGTCGGCGGAGAAGGGCACCGCGCCGTAGGCGGAGCAGGCGAGGTCGAAGGCGCCGTCGGCGAAGGGCAGCACCGCCGCGTCGGCCTGGACGACGGCGACCGGCTCATCGCCGCGGACGAGGTCGATCCGCCGGGAGTGCTGCAGCTGACGGAAGGAGATGTCGAGCGCGACCGGGCGGGCGCCGCGGGCGGCGAGCCAGCGGGAGCACTGGGCGGCGCCGGCACCGATCTCCAGCACGTCGAGGCCCTTCAGCGCGGCGGGGTCGCCGAGCAGCCGGGCGTCTGCCTCGTCGAGGCCCTCGGGGCACCAGGTGAAGCGGTCGTCGCCGAGGAAGGCGCCGTGTTCGTCCTGGTACTCGTCGGCGTTGCGGTCCCACCAGTGGCGGCTGGCCCGGCTGGACTCGCCGGGGTCGGCCGTGCGCCGGACGGCGTCGTCCTCCTCGCCGTGGCCGCCGTGCTCGCGGTCGTCGTCGGCGGGGTGGTCGGGGGTGGTGGTCACGATGCTGAGGCCCGTCGCGTAGGGTGTCGGTTGCGGAAGCGCCGCTGCCGTGAACCGGCTCCGTACGGGACCGGGTCGGGGTGGTGGCATCCGGGGACGTCCCCCTGCGACAGCCGCCGTTCTGGTGCGCTGTTGGAGGATATGGCCTGATCCATCCCGGCCTCCACCGGTCTCGACGCTCTTCGCGTTGACCGTGCCTGGCTGTCCCCGTATGCTACAAGTTGCGCTGCGGGCCTGCGCGCCTCGGACGGAGCAGGTCGCGCTCGCATCTGTCGAAGACCCCACGGTCTGCAAGACGGACACCTGTCCTTCCAGGATTTCTCATGGGGGTCGGTGCGCCGTGTTCTTGGCTGTCCGGCTTTCGGTGGGAGCGATACGGGCCCTCCGCGTGGCATTACCTACGACTTCATGTCCGTACCGGAGCCCTTTTCCTAATGACGAGCCCCACCGACACCTCTGTCAGCACCACCCCGCAGGTTGCGGTCAACGACATCGGCGACGCGGACGCGTTCCTCGCGGCGATCGACGAGACCATCAAGTACTTCAACGACGGCGACATCGTTGAGGGCGTCATCGTGAAGGTCGACCGTGACGAGGTGCTCCTCGACATCGGTTACAAGACCGAGGGTGTCATCCCGTCCCGCGAGCTCTCGATCAAGCACGACGTCGACCCCCACGAGGTTGTCTCCGTGGGCGACAACATCGAGGCCCTGGTTCTCCAGAAGGAGGACAAGGAGGGTCGTCTCATCCTGTCCAAGAAGCGTGCGCAGTACGAGCGCGCCTGGGGCACGATCGAGAAGATCAAGGAAGAGGACGGCATCGTCACCGGTACCGTCATCGAGGTCGTCAAGGGTGGTCTCATCCTCGACATCGGCCTCCGCGGCTTCCTCCCGGCCTCGCTGGTCGAGATGCGCCGTGTCCGCGACCTCCAGCCGTACGTCGGCAAGGAGCTCGAGGCCAAGATCATCGAGCTGGACAAGAACCGCAACAACGTGGTCCTGTCCCGCCGTGCCTGGCTGGAGCAGACCCAGAGCGAGGTCCGCCAGACCTTCCTCACCACCCTCCAGAAGGGCCAGGTGCGCTCCGGCGTCGTCTCCTCGATCGTCAACTTCGGTGCCTTCGTGGACCTGGGTGGCGTCGACGGCCTGGTGCACGTCTCCGAGCTGTCCTGGAAGCACATCGACCACCCGTCCGAGGTTGTCGAGGTCGGCCAGGAGGTCACCGTCGAGGTTCTCGACGTCGACATGGACCGCGAGCGTGTCTCCCTGTCGCTGAAGGCGACCCAGGAGGACCCGTGGCAGCAGTTCGCCCGGACCCACCAGATCGGCCAGGTCGTCCCCGGCAAGGTCACCAAGCTGGTTCCGTTCGGTGCGTTCGTCCGCGTCGACGAGGGCATCGAGGGCCTGGTCCACATCTCCGAGCTGGCCGAGCGCCACGTCGAGATCCCGGAGCAGGTCGTCCAGGTCGGCGACGAGATCTTCGTCAAGGTCATCGACATCGACCTCGAGCGTCGTCGCATCAGCCTCTCGCTGAAGCAGGCCAACGAGTCCCTCGGTGCCGACCCGGCGTCGGTCGAGTTCGACCCGACCCTGTACGGCATGGCCGCGTCCTACGACGACCAGGGCAACTACATCTACCCGGAGGGCTTCGACCCCGAGGCGAACGACTGGCTGCCCGGCTTCGAGAAGCAGCGTGAGGAGTGGGAGCGGCAGTACGCCGAGGCCCAGGCCCGCTTCGAGCAGCACCAGGCCCAGGTCATCAAGAGCCGTGAGGCCGACGCCGCCGCTGCCGCCGAGGCCGGCGAGGAGGCCCCGGTCTCCGGTGGCGGCTCGTACTCCTCCAGCAGCGACGAGGGCTCCGGCGCTCTCGCTTCGGACGAGGCGCTCGCCGCGCTCCGCGAGAAGCTGGCCGGCGGCCAGAGCTGATCGCAGTGCGCGCAGCCTGAGGGCTGAGCAGTAGTAGGCGGAACCCCCGCCCGGCATCGACCGGGCGGGGGTTCCGTCTTTGTTGTCCGGTATTTCTTATGTGTCGTTTACGTCACAGGAATTGTGAGATGAGGCTCATCGTCCCTCTATAGGACGAATCGGACTTAGCGCCTACATTGAGGGGAACTGCCCGAAAGGCTCCTTCATGCGCAATCCCCTCGCTGCCGCATCGCCTTCGCCCGCCGCCCTGCCCGCGCCCGCCGACCACCGGGTCGGCGGGCGACTCGCAGCCCTCGGCCGGGCGTGCTTCCGCCACCGCCGCTGGGTGCTCGCCTTCTGGGCGCTCGTCCTCGCGGCCGGTGTGCTGATCGGCGGGCGGGTCTTCGAGGGGACGGTCGCCGGCGGCGGCTCCGGCGGCTCCGAGGCCGCCCGCGGCACCGCCGCCGTCCAGGCCGCCGACCCGGTCAAGGGCACCGTCACCGCCGTGGTGGACGGCGCACCGGTCGCCGACGAGAAGGTACGGGCCGCGGTCACCGCCGCCACCGCCGAGATCTCCCACCTGCCCGGTGTGGTCTCGGTGGCCGACGCGTACTCCGGCACCCCCGGCATGGCCGCCGCGGACGGCCGGGCGAGCCTGGTCGCCGTACGGATGGCCGACGCCTCGACCCCCGCGCAGCTGGACGCCGTGACCGAGCGCCTCGACGCCGTCGACGCGGCCGGCACCCACGTGACCGTCGGCGGCGACCTCGTGCTGGAGCAGGAGGTCAAGTCGCAGACCGAGAAGGACACCCGCTTCGGCGAGATCGTCACCCTGCCGCTCACCCTGATCGTCATGGTGCTGGTCTTCGGCGGCCTCGCCGCGGCCGGCCTGCCGGGCATCGGCGCGATCGCCTCGGTCGGCGGCGCGCTGCTCGCCATGTTCGGCTTCAGCCGGATCATGGACATCGACACCAGCGTCCTGCCGATCGCCACCGTGCTCGGCCTCGGACTGTCCATCGACTACGCGCTGCTGATGGTCAACCGCTTCCGGGAGGAGCGCGGCCACGGCGCCACCGTCGAGCAGGCCGTGGAGCGCACCGCCGCCACGGCCGGGCGCACCGTCGCCTTCTCCGGCCTGACCGTCGCGGTCGCCCTGTCCGGCCTGTTCGTCTTCACCAGCCCGGTGTTCCGTGCGGTCGGCGTGGCCGGTGTGAGCGTCGTGGTGATCGCGGCCGCGGCCGCCCTCACCCTCGTCCCGGCACTGCTGGGCTTCGTCGGCCGGAGGATCAAGGCGCCGACCGAGCCCGTGCCCGACGAGGGCTTCTTCTCGCGGACGGTGCGGCGCGTCCAGAAGCGCGCGCTGCCGGTGATGCTGATCTGCGTGGCCCTGCTGACCGCCGCCGGCGCACCCTTCCTGGGTGCCCACCCGCGCAGCTCCGGCGCCGACGTGCTGCCCAAGTCCTTCGCCTCCCGGCAGGTCGCCGACACCGTCGCGCAGCGCTTCCCCGACCAGGCCGCCGCCCCGATCACCGTGGTCGTGAAGAGCGACCAGAAGACCGCGCAGGCGTACGCCGACGACGTGGTCGCCGGGCTGCCGGGCGTCGCCGGCGTCCGCGCGGTCACCCCGGTCGGCGACGGCCTCACCACCGTCGACGTGCTGGTGAAGGGCGACCCGCAGGGCGCCCAGGCCAAGAAGGTCGTCGGCGAGCTGCGGGACCACCGCGGCGGGCTCACCACCTACGTCACCGGCGACGCCGCCTCGGTCGCCGACTTCCAGCACGAGGTCGCCACCCGCGGGCCCTGGGCGCTCGGCCTGGTCGCCTTCGGCACCCTGGTGCTGCTGTTCCTGATGACCGGCTCGGTGGTGATGCCGGTCAAGGCGCTGCTGATGAACCTGCTGTCGCTGGGCGCCTCGCTCGGCGCGCTGACCATGGTCTTCCAGCACGGCTGGTTCAGCGGCCTGCTCGGCTTCACCCCCTCGGGCGGGCTGGAGACCTTCGTCCCGGTCCTGGTCTTCGCCTTCGCCTTCGGCCTCTCGATGGACTACGAGGTCTTCCTCCTCTCCCGGATCAAGGAGCTGTACGACCAGGGGCACGGCTGCACCCGGTCCGTCCAGCTCGGACTGCAGCGCAGCGGCAAGATCATCACCTCGGCGGCGCTGCTGATGGTGATCGTCTTCGCCGGGTTCGCCGCCGGGCAGATGCTCATGGTCAAGCAGATGGGCATCGCACTGGCGGTGGCCGTCGCGGTGGACGCCACCCTGGTGCGGTGCCTGCTGGTGCCGGCCGCGATGAGCCTGGCCGGCGAGTTCAACTGGTGGGCGCCCGCGCCGCTGCGCAGGCTGCACCGCAAGATCGGCCTCAGCGAGCACGTGGAGCTGCCGCCGCTCGGCGCACGGGCGGTGCTGCCCGGACAGCGCGCCGAGGCGGAGCAGGCCGGGGTCGAGGTCGAGGCCGAGCAGGTCGCGCTGGCCCGCTGAACGCGGCCCCGGCGGGGCCGTCCGGTCAGCGGTTGACGCAGGCGTTGCCGAAGCCCGGGGCCAGCCCGGCGGCGACGTCCAGCGGACCGCACGCGGAGGCGGCCCCCGCGGTGCCCAGCAGCAGACCGCAGACGGCGGCGGCGAGGACCAGGGCGGTGCGGACGGGGGTCATGGGGGCGTCCCTTCGGAAGCGCGGATGCTGGCGGCCTGCCCAACGCGAGGGCGGTCCCTCCGGCATGCGCCCGTCCGGGTGAGGGGGGTACCCGTCAGGGGCGGGGAGACTGCTCAGGTGCCCCCATGGGCCCCTGGGGCGCTCGCCCACCCCGCGCCCCTGAGTGGTTGCCCTTTAGGCCAATTTGCGCAGGAGGGGGACGGCTTGATGGAGGAGTCGGCGTTCCTCGGGGGTGAGGCGTTCGGTGAGGGCGGTCGCGATGGTGTCCTCGCGGCGGGCGCGCTGGGCGTGCAGCGCGGCGGTGCCGGCCTCGGTGGCGGTGATCATCAGTTTGCGGCCGTCGGTCTCGTGCGGGCGCTGCTCGACCAGGCCGGCCTCGCCGAGCAGGGCGACCGTGCGGGCCATCGACTGGTGCCGCACCCGCTGCAGGGCGGCCAGTTCGCTGGTGGTGTGCGGGCCCTCGCGGACCAGCCAGCCGAGGACGGCGGCCTGGTTCTGCGGCAGTTCGTCGCCGGGGCGGAGGGTGCGTACCAGGGGGCCGATGGCGGTGCGCAGCTCGGCGGCCAGCTCCAGGGGGTCGACCTCGTCCATGGGGATCATGCTACCGAGAATTTCCTACAGCCAAACTGTGCAGCATTGCTGTAATGTTTTCCGCATGCGACTGACGAAGCTCGGACACGCCTGCGTCCGCATCGAACACCAGGGCACCACCGTCGTCATCGACCCCGGAGCGTTCACCGAGGCCGACGCCACCCGCGGCGCGGACGCCGTCCTGATCACCCACGAACACATGGACCACTTCGCCGAGGACCGGCTGCGGGCCGCCGTCGAGGCCGACCCGGGCCTGCGGATCTGGACCAACCGCGCGGTGGCCGCGCAACTGGAGGGCATCGGCGCGCAGGTCGCCGTGGTCGGCGAGGGCGACGCCTTCGACATCGACGGCCTCGGCGTGAGTGTGCACGGCGAGTGGCATGCCGTCATCCACCCCGACATCCCGCGTGTCGGCAACATCGGCTTCCTGCTCGACGGGCGGCTGTTCCACCCCGGTGACGCGCTGACCGTGCCGCCGCATCCGGTGGACACCCTGCTGCTGCCGATCGCCGGGCCCTGGACCAAGGTCTCGGAGCTGATCGACTACGTCCGGGAGGCCGGCCCGGGGCGGGCGCTGGCGATCCACGAGGCCGTGCTCAGCGACATCGGGCAGATGGTGCACGGCCGGCTGCTCGGCGAGGGCGGGCCGGGGACGGGTGCCGCGTTCGCGCAGCTCACCGCGGGGGAGCAGCTCGACCTCGGATGACCCGTGGCGTCGCGGCCGGCTCGGCCGGGCTGCCGGCAACCTGACAATTCGTAAGCGGATTATGTGAGTTGTCGTCATAAACACCCGATTGGCGGTGGTATGTCCGGCTCCGGTCCGGGACCCTGTGGGGCCAGGGAGCCGCGGAACCGTCGCGGTTCCACGGGCAAGGAGGACGGATGTCGATCGGGACGAGGGCGGGTGCGGCGGCCGCCGTGGCCTGCGGAGTACTGGCCATGCTCACCGCCGGTGCGGGCGCCGCGTACGCGGACGGCGGCGCCGCCACACCGTTCAAGGGCCGCACCGAGGGCGGCAGTCTGGAGCTGGTGAACGGCGACGTCGTGGCCTGCGCCGGCGTCGGCGAGGTCCGCGTCGTCGACGCCCAGGGCGAGCACGTCCCCGGCGCGCCGGGCACCAGTTTCACCACCGCCGCCGGGACGAAGGTGCTCACCAAGAGCGCCGACACCGTCGAGGTGACCGTCGGCGGCGCCTCCGCCGCCGTCACCTGCGGCCCCGAGCTCTTCCCGACCACCACCGCGTCCGTCCCCAAGGGACCCTCCCTCGCCGGAGGCGGCGGCGGAGTCCTCGGGGCGGACCCGGTCGAGACTGCCGCCGGCGGGGCCCTACTCGCGGCCGGCCTCGCCGGCGGCGCCTTCGTCCTGCGCCGCCGGCACGCCGCCCGGGCCTGACCGGACGCCCGCCGAAGGAGGCGCCGACGGTGCGACGACCCCCGACCCGCAGGGCCCGCGCGGCCCTCGCCGCGGCCACTGCCGCCGCCACCACCGGCGCCTGGCTGGTGCCCGCCCGCCCCCCCCCCCCGGCCCCGCCCCCCCCCCCCCCGGCCGCGATGCCCTTCTCCCTGCCCACCCGGCTGCGCATCCCGGCGATCGGCGTCGACGCCCCCGTCACCGGCGTCGGCCTCGACGCCGCCGGCGGAATCCAGGTGCCGCCCGTCGGCGACCGCAACCTCGCCGGCTGGTACCGCCTCGGCACCGCCCCCGGCGCCGCCGGGAACGCCCTGCTGGTCGGCCACGTCGACACCGAGCACGGACCCGCCGTCTTCTGGGCGCTCGGCTCACTGCACCGCGGCAACACCCTCGACGTGCTGCGCGCCGACGGCAGCACCGCCCGCTTCGCGGTCGACACCGTCGAGGTGCTGCCCAAGGCCGACTTCCCCGCCGACCGGGTCTACCGCGCCACCGCCCGGCCCGAAGTGCGCGTGGTCACCTGCGGCGGCGGCTACACCCGCGCCACCGGCTACCAGGGCAACGTGGTCGTCTCCGCCCACCTGGTGTCGGCCCTGTGACCGGCACCGGTCCTGTGGCCGGCACCGGCGCGGTGGCCCCGGGAAGGCCCGGTGACCGGCCGTCAGACCACCGCGACCGGCAGGGCCGCCGGCGTGAACGGGCGGCCGTCCAGCGTCCAGTGCGGGTCCGGGACGATCTCCAGCGCCGCGTACACGTGCGCCGCCACATCGGTGTGGTGCAGCGGCAGCACCGGCCCGCCCGGGACGATCCCCGGGCCGCAGGCCGCGATCCACGCCGTGCGCTCCAGGTCGGTGCGGCCGCCGTGGCCGCCGCCGTCGAGGTGCCCGTGGTCGGTCACCACGATCACCGTCCACTCCTCCTCGGCGTACCCGGCCCGGCCGCGGACCGCCGCCAGCAGCCGGCCCAGCCGGGCGTCCGCGGTCTCCACCGAACGCCGGTACTCCTCGCCGCAGCCGAGGAAGTGCGCCGTCTCGTCGACCGCGCCCAGGTACACGAACGAGGCCTGCGGATCGTCGTCGCTGCGCCCCAGCACGTACTCGGCCTCGGCGGTCACCCGCTCGTCGCAGACCTCCCACGCCTCCGGGGTGTCCTCCAGCGGAGCGATGTACGCCAGCCGGCCGGGCGCCGCGAACAGCGGGCCGCCGCTGCGGGCCAGGAACAGCGGCTCCCAGCCGCCCGCCGCGAAGGTACGGCGCCGGTGCACGGCCGCCAGCCGGGTGGTGAAGTCCGGGAAGACGTCCAGCCGGTTGCCGCCGAAGTGGTTGCCGAACACGCCGTGCTTGGCCACCCCGACACCGGTCACCACCGTCGCCCAGCACGGCCCGGACATCGTCGGCGTCGCCTCGTCCACCTGCACCGCGGCGAGGAAGCCGGCCCCGGCCACCGCGTCCAGGTGCGGGGTGTGCAGCGACGGCAGCAGGTCGAACCGGACGCCGTCGATGCCGACGACCAGCACCCGCCTCGGACCGGCGGGCCAGGTGGGGGACATCGGTGCTCCTCTCGGGTGGACGATCCCCGGCACCCTAACCACTCGCGGACCGGCGAGCTGCCGCTCCGCAGCCCCCGGGGCCGGTATTTCGCCAGGACGCCGCCGGATGTTCGACCCGCGTTCGCCCGGCGGCGACCGGCCGGGGAAGCGGGCGGACGATCGGCGGGGGAGCGCCCTGCGGCCCCGGGTGACCGGGCGGTAGCCTGGGCGCCATGCTGAGGATCGGACTGACGGGCGGGATCGGCGCGGGCAAGAGCGAGGTGTCCCGGCAACTCGCCGCACTCGGCGCGGTCATCGTGGACTCCGACCTGATCGCCCGCGAGGTGGTGGCCCCCGGGACGGACGGACTGCGCGCCGTCGTCGCCGAGTTCGGCCCCGAGGTCCTGCAGCCGGACGGCTCGCTCGACCGGCCCGCCCTCGGCCGGCTCGTCTTCGGCCACCCCGAGCGGCTCGCCGCGCTCAACGCGATCGTCCACCCCCTGGTACGCGCCCGCTCCGCCGAACTCGAGGCCGCCGCCGGACCCGAGGACGTCGTCGTGCACGACGTCCCGCTGCTCGCCGAGAACGGCCTCGCCCCGCTCTACCAGCAGGTCCTGGTCGTCGACGTGCCCGACGGGATCCGGCTCGACCGGCTGGTACGGCTGCGCGGCATGGCCGCGGACGAGGCCGAGGCCCGGATGGCCGCCCAGGCCACCCGCGAGGACCGGCTCGCCGTCGCCGACATCGTCATCGACAACAGCGGCTCGCTGGAGGACCTCACCGCCCGCGTCCACCAGGTCTGGGAGCAGCTGACCGCCTAGGCCGTCTCTTTCGGATCTTGCCGGGCGTGCGACGCCGGGCATCTCCCCCAGCCCCGAGGGGGCCGGGAGGTGCCCCCAGCCTGGACGCACCGGCGAATCGTCCGAGTACGGTCCAGTACGAGGCCGATCCGCCGGCACGCCCAGCCGGGCGCCCACCGCCGTACGCCGATCCGACAAGATCCGAAAGAGACGGCCTAGGAGTCACGGCCGCGGATCCAGCCGTCGGGCGCGGGCCGCCAGGTGGCGGCGTTCCGGGGCGGCGGTCGACCGGGCCGCGGCCTCGCGGTACGCCTGCGCGGCGGCCTCCCGCTCGCCCAGCAGCTCCAGCAGGTGTGCGCGGGTGGCGAGCACCCGGTGGTGACGGGCCGTCCGCCGGTCCGCGCGGAGCGGCTCCACCAGCGCGAGGCCCGCCGCCGGGCCGTGCACCATCGCCACCGCGACCGCCCGGTTCAGGGTGACCATCGGGTTGGGCCCGAACCGCTCCAACAGCTCGTACAGCACCAGGATCTGCGGCCAGTCGGTGGCCTCCGTGCTCCCGGCCTCCGCGTGCACCGCCGCGATCGCCGCCTGCACCTGGTACGGCCCGACCCGCCCCAGCGTCAGCGTCCGGCTGATCAGCTCGACGCCCTCGGCGACCAGCCGGCCGTCCCACCGGCCGCGGTCCTGCTCCGCCAGCGGCACCAACTCGCCGCCCGCCGTCGTCCGGGCCGGCCGACGGGCGTCGGTGAGCAGCATCAGCGCCAGCAGCCCGGCCGTCTCGGCGTCCTCCGGCACCAGACGGTGCAGCAGCCGGGTGAGCCGGATCGCCTCCGCCGACAGCTCCGGAGCCGTCAGGTCCGGGCCCGCCGTGGCGGTGTAGCCCTCGTTGAACACCAGGTACAGCACCTGCCGCACCTCGGCCAGCCGCTCGGCGGCCTCCGCCCCCTCCGGCAGCGCCAGCGTCCCGCCCGCCGCCCGCACCGTCTGCTTCGCCCGGCTGATCCGCTGCGCCATCGTCGCCTCCGGCACCAGGAACGCCGCGGCGATCTGGGCCGTCGTCAGGCCGCCGACCGCGCGCAGCGTCAACGCGATCCGGCTCGGGGCGGACAACTCCGGTCGGCAGCACAGGAACAGCAGCGCCAGCGAGTCGTCCCGCTCCGACCCCGGGACCTCGTCCGCGGCGTGCGCGAGCAGCGCGGACTGCGGGGTGGCCAGCGCCAGTGCGTCCTCGCGGCGCCGCCGTGCCGCCTCGCTGCGGACCCGGTCGACCAGGCGGCGGGAGGCGACCGTCACCAGCCACGCCCGCGGGCTGTCCGGCACCCCGTCCCGCGGCCACTGCACGGCCGCCGCCAGCAGCGCCTCCTGCACCGCGTCCTCGCAGGTGTCGAAGGTGCCGTGGCGGCGGACGAGCGCGGCCAGGACCTGCGGCGCCAGCTCGCGCAGCAGGCCCTCGACCGCCTCGGTCCCACCGCTCACCGGAACGCCGGGGACTCGTGCAGGACCGGCCACAGCTCCACCGGGTCGACATCGGCGAACGGCATGTCGGCGGCGATCTGCTGCGCCCGCTCCAGGCTCTCGCAGTCCAGCAGGTAGAAGCTCGCCAGGTACTCCTTGGTCTCCAGGTACGGGCCGTCGGTGACCGCCGGGGCACCGTCCTCGCGGCGGACGAGCTGTGCGGCGGCCGCGTCCGCGAGGCCGTACGCGCCGAGCAGCTCGCCGCTCTCGCGGTACTTCCGGTTGAACGCCTCCTGCTTGGCGATCGCCTCCGGCCACGCCTCGGCCGGGAAGGACTCCCACTTGGCCTGGTTGCCGTAGATCATCGCGACGTACTTCATCTCGGGGTGCCCTCCGTCCGGCGCGCCCCGTGGCGCGCTCTCACCCTTCAGTCGGAGCGGGTCGCCGGTGCCTCGACATCCCGCGACAGGATTCTTTCCGAGATCCTCGGAGGCATCCAGGGACGGCTAAGGTGTGCGCGTGGCAGACGGGGAGCGGCCGGCACCGCAGCGGCGGGACGCACGGCGCAATCGGGAGGCACTGGCCGCGGCCGCCGCGGACGTCTTCGCCGAACTCGGCCTCGACGCCCCGCTCGACGTCATCGCCCGCCGCGCCGGAGTCGGCAACGCCACCCTCTACCGGCACTTCCCGACCCGCGAGGACCTGATCGGCGAGGTCTTCCGCCCCGCGGCCGCCGTCCTCGCGGAGGCCGGCGAGGAAGCCCTCGCGGCCGAGGACGCCTGGACGGCCGTCGAAGGCTACTTCACCCGGATCTTCGAACTCGTCGCCACCAGCCGCGGCATCAACGACCTGGTGACGATGGCCATTCCGACCGTCCCGGTGCTCGCCGACATGAGCCACCGCAACGCCGCGACCGTCGGGATCCTGGTCGCCCGGGCGCAGGAACAGGGCACGATGCGGGGCGACGTCGTCGCGACGGACCTGCTGTTCCTGCTCGGGCCGCTGTGCCGGGCGGTGCCCGCGGCGGACGGCCTGCGGCCGGGGCTGTGGCGGCGCCACCTCGCGCTGCTGCTCGACGGCTTCCGCGCCCCTGCCACCCACCCGCTCCCCGAACCGCCGATCGGCGACGACCGGCTCGACCAGCTTTTCGCAGGCCTCTGGGAAGCCTGACGGGGAGGGCTCACCCAGGGGTGCGTGGGGGCACCTCCCGGCCGAAGGCTGGGGGAGAACTGCGCAATTCGGATGCGGGCCACCGTACGAACCAGGGGCCGGCCCTGACAGTCGCTGCGACCACCCTCGGACTGCGCAGTTCCCCGCGCCCCTGCTTCGGCTTGCCCCGATCCGGTCCGCTTTCAGATGCGGTGGAGGACTTCGCCGGCGGGTTCGCGGGCGGCTCGGAGGGCGGGGAGGGCGGCTGCGGCTGCTGCGGTGAGGACGGCTGCGGTGACCAGGGTGGTGAGGGCGGCGGCGGAGGGTGGGTGGGCGAGTCCGGCGCCGACGCCGGTCGCGGCGCCCTGGGCGTCGATGAGGGCGAGGGCGAGCGGTACGCCGAGGGCGGCGCCGAGCAGGCCGCCGAGGAGGGCGACGGTGGCGCAGCGGGTGACGACGAGGGCCATCGCCTGCCGCGGGGTGAGGCCGATGGTGCGCAGCAGGGCGAGGTCGCGGCGGTGGGCGCGCAGCGCGACCGCGGCGACGGTGAGGAGTTCGGCGAGGGTGATGAGGGCGAGCAGGGCGACCAGGCCGACGACGGCGGCGCGGACGGTGGCGAGTCCGGCGAAGGGTGCGGTGGTGGGCCGGACGTCGAGGCGGCCGGGGAAGGCGGCGGCGAGGGCGGCGGAGACCTGGTCGGCGTCGGCGCCGGGCCGGAGGGTGAGCGTCCAGTAGTCGGGCCGGGGGTCGGTGGTGGTGGCGTCGGCGAGGGTGTCGAGGCCGGTGGAGACGATGCGTCCGCCGCGGTCGGGTTCGACGACGCGGCCGACGACGTGCAGGATCCGCGGGGTGCCGTCGGTGGTGACGCGGGCCCACTGGCCGACCCGGATGCCGAGGAGGTCGAGGGCGCCCTGTCCGGCGACGGCTTCGCCGGTGGCGCGGACGGGCCGGCCCTCGACGACGTCGAACGGGTAGGGGCGGTCGGTGGTGCCGAGGGCGCGCAGGGTGACGGTGGCGGACTGGCCGGGGGCGAGGGCCTCGCGGTCGGCGCCGGGGTGGACGCCGGAGACGGCGGGGTCGGCGGCGAGGGCGGCGGGCAGCGGGTCGTCCGGTCCGGCGGCGCGGACGGTGAGGGCGGCGGCCGAGCCGGCGGTGGCGGTGCGGCCGAGTCCGTCGAGGGTGGACCAGGCGGTGAGGGCGAGGGTGCAGGCGAGGACGGGGACGGCGATCCGCAGGGCGGTGGCGGCGGTGCGGCCGAGGCCGCGGACGGCGCCGCGCACCCCGAGGACGAGGGCGGGCGGCAGCCGGCGCAGCAGGGCGAGCCGGGCGGGGCGGGGCGGCCGGTCCTGGGCGGGTTCGCCCTCGGCGGGCGGGACGGCGGGGATCCGGGCGGCCCGCAGGGCGGGCAGGGCGGAGGCGGCGGCGACGGTGACCAGGCAGGCGGGGGCGGCGAGCAGGGCGAGCGGTCCGCTGCCGAAGACGGCCCGGGCGAGTGCCCAGGGGGTGGCGGTGACGCCGGGGTCGGGGGCGAGGGCGGGCAGCAGGGCGGCTGCGGCGAGGGCGCCGGCGCCGCCGATCAGGAGCCCGGCAGCGGCGAGCAGCAGGTGCTGGGCGACGAACATCCGGGCGATGCCGGCGGGGGTGAAGCCGAGGGCCTTGAGGGTGGCGATGTCGCCGAGGCGGGAGCTGATCCGGCCGGCGGCGGCGCCGGCGACGGCGAGGGCCGCGGCGGCGAGGGCGGCGAGGCCGCACAGGCCGAGCAGCAGGCCGGCGGGTCGGCTCTCGCGTTCGTGGGAGTCGCGGGCGTCGGTCCAGGTGGCGACGCGGGTGACGTCGCCGCCGAGGGTGGTGACGGCGCGCTGGGCGGTGTAGTCGGCGTCGGCGGGGTGCGCGAGGCGCAGGCCGACGGCGTGGCCGCGCAGGGCGGCGGTCGGCTGCACGGTGTCGAGGGTGCCGGGCAGTACCCAGGCGAGTCCGGGCCGCAGGTCGGGGTAGCGGGCGCGGTCGGGGCTGTCGGCGATGCCGAGGACGGTGAGGGTGTGACTGCGCCCGTCGGGCCCGCGCAGGGTGAGCCGGTCGCCGGGGCGGGCCCAGGCGGCGGAGGCGAGGGAGTGTTCCAGGACGATGCCGTCGGGGCGGGCGGCGTCGAGCCGGCCGCCGGCGACGGGCAGCGGGGCGGAGACGGCGGGCGGGCCGGGGTCGGTGGCGCGCAGCGAGAGCGGCAGTTCGGGTCCGGTGACGGGCCGCCCGTTGCGGCCGGTGAGGGTGGCGGCGGTGGTGTCGTACGGTCCGCCGACGGCGGTGATGCCGGGCAGCCGGGCGAGGGCGGTGTCGGCGTGGTCGGTGCGGGTCTCGATCCACACGTGGGCGCCGTCGGCGCGGGCGAACTGCCGTTGCCAGGGTCCGGTGACGTTGTTGAGCAGGGCGCCGGCGAGCAGCAGCGCGGCGGAGACGCCGGCGGTGGCGAGCACGACGAGCAGCGCGGGCAGCCGGTGGGAGGCGAGGTCCGCGCGGATCCAGCGGAGGGCGGCGCGCACGGGCTCAGCCGCCGAGGTCGAGGACGTCGCCGACGCCGCGGGCGGGCGGGGTGTCGTCGATCCGGGTGTCGTCGGTGATCAGGCCGTCGAAGAGGCTGACCACGCGGTCGGCGCTGCCGGCGACCCGGGCGTCGTGGGTGACGAGGACGATGGTGCGGCCCTTGGCGTGGTGGCGGGTGAGCAGGGCGAGGACCTCGCGGGCGCTGCGGCTGTCGAGGCTGCCGGTCGGCTCGTCGGCGAAGAGCAGGTCGGGGTCGTTGACGAGGGCGCGGGCGAGGGCGGCGCGCTGGCGCTCGCCGCCGGAGAGGTCGCCGGGGGCGGCGTCGGCGCGGTCGGCGAGGCCGAGGTCGGCGAGGAGTTCCTCGCGGCGTTCGCGGGCGGTGCGGGCGCTGTGGCCGGCGAGCAGGGCGGGCAGTTCGACGTTGTCGGCGACGGTGAGGTCGGAGACCAGGTTGCCGGTCTGGAAGACGATGCCGATCCGGCGGCGGCGCAGCACGGCCCAGTCGGCCTCGCGGAGGGTGTCGACGCGCCGGCCGTCGAGGTGGATCTCGCCGGCGTCGGGGCGGCGCAGCCCGGCGAGCAGGTGCAGCAGGGTGGACTTGCCTGCGCCGGAGGGGCCGGTGACGGCGACGAAGTCGCCGCGTCCGACGGTGAGGTCGACGCCCCGGACGGCCTTGACCTCGGCGCCGCCGCGGGCGGCCCGGTGGGTCTTGACGAGTCCGGTGGCGCGCAACACCGGGACGGCGGTGTCCTGGCCTGTCACGTGAGCTCCTCCTGGCATCTCTCCAGCCAGTCGAGGTCGGCCTGCAGGTGCAGGACGGCGCCCTCGATGAGCAACTGGGAGACCTGGTTGCCGCGTTCCTCGGCGGCCATCCGGTTCAGGCCGCGCATGACGTTGAGATAGTGCCGGCGCTGGTTGTTGATCAGCGTCAGCCGGTCGGCCAGCTGCGTCTCGGGGGCCAGCACGAGTTTGAGGAAGAACTCGTCGCGGACCCGCGGTCCCTCGGAGGGCTCGCTGAGCCACGTGGCCACCTCCTGGCGGCCGGTGTCGGTGATGGCGTAGACGCGCTTGTCGGGTTTGCCGTCCTGCGCGACGTCCTGGCCTTCGATGAGGCCGGCCTTCTCCAGACGTCCGAGGGTGACGTAGACCTGGCCGATGTTCGCACGAGGGTACGCCGCGCCGAAGGTCTGCTCAAGGGCCTGCTTCAGCTCGTAGCCGTGCGCCGGCTCCTTGGCGAGCAGCGCGAGCAGCGGTAGCCGCACTCGGACCCTCCCCTCCCTTCGTTCGCCCGGGCATACTCTGTCGTCATTGGCTTGTCGTCCGCGACGCGGCCCGGCTGGTTCGGCCCGGTCACACGGTACGCGAGGCGGGCGGTCCCGCCCATCGGCGGGCGGAGTGGAGGTCGGTACGGTGCGCCGTCGGAGTCTGGGGAAGTTGGCGGGGGCGCTGGCCGGCGTGCTGCTGGCGGGCGGCTGCTCGCTGCCCGAGGACCTCGACGATCCGGACGCGTCCGGCACCGGGCCGGTCACCCTGGTCACCGGCCGGGACCGGGCCGGCTACCTGCAGGGACTGCTGGACAGCTGGAACACCGGGCATCCCGGCGAGCGGGCGACGCTGGTGGAGCTGCCGGACGCGGCGGACGAGGTCCGGGCGCAGCTGGCGGAGGGCCTGGCCCGCGGCAGCGACCGTTTCGACGTGGTCAACCTGGACGTGGTGTGGACGGCCGAGTTCGCCGAGAAGGGCTGGATCGCGCCGCTGGACGCCGGGATGGCACCGGCCGGTCTGCTGCCGTCGGCGGTCGGCACCGGGCGGTGGCGGGACCGGCTGTACGCGGTGCCGTTCACCACCAACGTCGGGCTGCTGTACTACCGCAGTGACGTGCTGGCCGCGGAGGGTGTGCAACCGCCGCGCACCTGGGCGGAGCTGGAGCGGCTCGCCCGCGAGGTGGCGCCGCGGCACGGCCTGGACGGCTACGCGGGTCAGCTGCTGCCGTACGAGGGGCTGACGGTGAACGTCGCGGAGGCGGTCGGCTCGGCGGGCGGGCGGCTGCTGGACGACCGCGGCGCGGTGGCGGTGGACACCCCGCAGTCCCGCGCGGGACTGGAGTTCCTGGCGCGCGGGGTGCGGGAGGGCTGGATCCCGCGGGCGGCGCTCGGCTACCGCGAGGAGGAGTCCCGGCAGGCGTTCCAGGACGGCCGGCTGCTGTTCCTGCGCTGCTGGCCGTACGTGTACCCGCAGGCCCAGGGGCCGGGTTCGGCGGTGGCCGGGAAGTTCGGCGTGGTGCCGCTGCCCGGCCCGGACGGCCCGGGCACCTCGGTGCTCGGCGGCTCCGACCTGGCGGTCAACTCCCGTTCCCGGCACGGGCGGACGGCCCGGGACCTGATCCGCTTCCTGACCGGGCGGGACGTGCAGCGCCGGGTGCTCACCGAGGGCGGTCTGCCGCCGGTGCGGGCGGACCTGTACACCGACCCGGAGCTGGTGCGGCGCCATCCGTACCTGCCGGTGGTGCGGCAGGCCCTGGAGGGCGCGGTGCGCCGGCCGGCCTCGCCGGAGTACCAGCAGGTGAGCCTTGCGGTGAGCGCGGCGGCGTACGAGGCGCTGCTCGGCCGCAGCAGCGCGGACGAGGCGGTGGCACGGATGGCCGCGGACCTGAAGTCGATCTCCGGCTGACCTCCGAGGGTGGCCCGCCAGGGGCTCGGATACTTACTTGTTAAGTATCCGGGCCCCTTCTTTTGTGCCCGTTTGATGAGCTATGCCCGCATATGGCCGGTGAATCTGCTCTGGACGGGACCTGTCGAGCTACCTAACATGCATGTATCCCCGCGGCCCGGACGGCGCATGCGGGACCCTGTGCGACCTCTGCGGCGCTGCCCCGCCGTGTCCTTCCTGAAGGTGACGAATGCTCACGTCCCCCACCCCGGACGATCCACCGGCCGTGCCCGCCCACGCCCTGCTCACCGCCCCGCCGGCGGCCGGCCCCGACCGCCCCTGGTGGCGGGACGCGGTCGTCTACCAGGTCTACCTGCGCAGCTTCCAGGACTCCGACGGCGACGGCATCGGCGACCTGGCCGGCGTCCGCGCCCGACTCCCGTACCTCAAGCGCCTCGGCGTGGACGGCGTCTGGCTCAACCCGTTCTACGCCTCCCCGCAGCACGACCACGGCTACGACGTCGCCGACCACTGCGCCGTCGACCCGCTGTTCGGCACCCTCGACGACTTCGACCTGCTCGCCGAGGACTGCCGGCTGCTGGGCCTGCGGCTGATCCTCGACATCGTGCCCAACCACTGCTCCCGCGAGCACCCGTGGTTCGAGGCCGCGCTGCGCGCCGCACCCGGCAGCCCCGAGCGGGCGTTCTTCCACTTCGCCGACGGCCGCGGCGAGAGCGGCGAACTGCCGCCCAACAACTGGCGGGCGATGTTCGGCGGCCCCGCCTGGACGCGGATCCGCGAGGCCGACGGCAGCTGGGGCCAGTGGTACCTGCACCTGTTCACCCCCGAGCAGCCCGACCTCAACTGGCGCCGCCCCGAAGTCGCTTCGGAGTTCGAGCGGATCCTGCGCTTCTGGCTCGACCGCGGCGCCGACGGCTTCCGGATCGACGTCGCCGCGGGCCTGTTCAAGCACCCCGAGCTGCCCGACTCGCCCGACCCGGAGGCCGACGAGCGCACCCGCGACTCGGTCAACCCGCTCGCCTGGAACCAGCCCGAGGTGCACGGCATCTGGCGCCGCTGGCGCGCCGTCTGCGAGGAGTACACCGCCCGCGACGGCCGGCAGCGCCTGCTCGTCGGCGAGGCCTCCGTGCCCACCGCCGCCGAACAGGCCGCCTACCTGCGCCCCGACGAACTCCACCAGGCGTTCTTCTTCCACCTGTTGCACGCCCCCTGGGACGCCGCCCACTGGCACCGGGTCATCGACGCCGCCGTGCACGACATCGCCGCCACCGGATCCACCGTCACCTGGGTGCTCAACAACCACGACCAGGTCCGCACCACCAGCCGCTTCGGCGCCACCGACCCGCTGGCCGGCGCCGCCCGCGCCCGCGCCGCCGCCCTGCTGATGCTCGCCCTGCCCGGCGCCGCCTACCTCTACCAGGGCGAGGAACTCGGCCTCCCCGAGGTCGACGACCTGCCCGACGAGGTGCTCACCGACCCGATCTACCACCGCACCGGCAGCCGCACCGGCATCCGGGACGGCTGCCGCATCCCGATGCCCTGGTCCGGGCACGAGCCGCCGTTCGGCTTCGCCCCCGACGGCGGCAAGGAGCCCTGGCTGCCGCAGCCCGCCCACTTCGCCGCGCACACCGCCGAACGCGCACTCGCCGACACCGGCTCCGCCTGGCACCTCTACCGCGAGGCACTGCACCTGCGGCGCGTCCTGCCGCAGCTCGGCGAGGGCACCCTGCGCTGGATCGACACCCCGCCCGGCGTGCTCGCCTTCGTCCGAGGCGACGGCCTGCTGTGCGCCGTCAACTTCGGCGACGAGCCGGCCCTCGCCCCCGTCGACGGCGAACCGCTGCTCGCCAGCGGCCCCTGCCCGCCCTGCACCCTCCCCGCCGGCACCGCCGCCTGGTGGACGGCCGGCGCAGCAAGGCTCTGACGCCCGGTCGAAGACACCCCGCTGCACCCCCGAACGGCCGCGCGCCCACACCCGCGGCCCGGCCGCCCCGGACGACTCCGGCGCGGCGGCCACCGGCCCGCTCCGCGACACCCTCCCGCCCGCGGGGCGGGCCATCCCGAGACGTCCGCGCGACCTGCCTCCCCGCGCGGCACCGGCCGCCCACCCACCCGCGGCCGCGCCCGCTCCGCCGACCACCGCGCCACGCATCCGCGGCCCGGCGGGGCGGGCACCCCACGGCACTCCTCCACCGGCAGCCCGGCCGCCCACGGCCGGCCCCACCCCCGAACGGCACCCGGCCCGGCCGGGACCGCCGACCGAGAGGACACCACCATGCGATCCCTGCGAGCGGCCGTCGCCCTGACGGCCACCCTCGGCCTGGCCGCCACGGCCACCGCCTGCGGCAGCGGCGGCACCTCCGCCGACAAGGCCTCCGCCAAGCCCCTCGACGGACAGACCGTCAGCGTCGCCGCCGCCTGGACGGGCGTCGAGCAGAAGAACTTCCAGAAGGTGCTGGACGCCTTCACCGCGAAGACCGGCGCCAGGACCGTCTACATCTCCACCGGCGACAACGTCTCCACCCTGGTCGGCAGCAAGATCGAGGGCGGCGACCCGCCGGACGTCGTGATGATGCCGCAGCTCGGCGTCCTCCAGCAGTTCGCCCGCAAGGGCTGGCTGGAGCCGCTCGCCCCCGCCGTCGCCGACAGCCTGCACCGCGACTTCGCCAAGATCTGGGCCGACTACGGCACCGTCGACGGCAAGCTCTACGGCCTGTACTTCAAGGCCGCCCACAAGTCGACCGTCTGGTACAGCCCCGCCGCCCTGGACACCGCCGGCGTCAAGCCGCCCACCACCTTCGACCAGCTGCTCGCCGCCGGCCACGCCGTCTCCGACAGCGGCCTGCCGGCCTTCTCCGTCGCCGGCGAGGCCGGCTGGCCGCTCACCGACTGGTTCGAGAACATCTACCTCTCCCAGGCCGGCCCGGAGAACTACGACAAGCTCGCCAAGCACCAGATCCCCTGGACCGACCCGACCGTGGTCGCCGCCCTCACCACCCTCGGCAAGGTCTTCGGCGACCCGCAGCTCGTCGCCGGCGGCGGCAAGGGCGCCCTGCAGACCGACTTCCCCGAGTCCGTCCAGGCCGTGTTCGGCGACAAGCCGACCGCCGCGATGGTCTACGAGGGCGACTTCGTCGGCGCCGTCGTCTCCGGCGAGCTGAAGAAGAAGGTCGGCGAGGACGCGAAGTTCTTCCCCTTCCCGGCCGTCGGCACGGGCAAGGCGCCGGTGGTCGGCGGCGGCGACGCGGCCGTCGTCCTCAAGGACGCCAAGCACAAGGACGCCGCCCAGCAGCTGCTGGAGTTCCTCGCGGGCCCCGAGGCCGGCGAGGTCTGGGCCGGCGCCGGAGGGTTCCTCTCGCCCAACAAGGCCGTCAAGCCCGCCGCCTACCCGGACGACACCACCCGGCAGACCGCCGAGTCGCTGATCGCCGCCGCCGACGGCTTCCGCTTCGACCTCTCCGACCAGGCCCCCGCCGCCTTCGGCGGCACCCAGGGCAGCGGCGAGTGGAAGCTCCTCCAGGACTTCCTGGCGAACCCGTCCGACGTCAACGGCACCGCCCAGCGGCTGGAAGCCGCCGCGGCCGCCGCGTACAAGGGCTGACGTCCCCATGAGGACACCCACCCGACCCCGGAGCTCCGGCGCCGCCCTGCGGCGCCGGGGCCCGGCCCCCCTCTTCCTGCTGCCCGCCCTCGCCCTGCTCGGCGCACTGGTGCTGTACCCCATCGGCTGGTCCGTGGTCCGCAGCCTCTACGACGCGCCCGGCACCGGCTTCGTCGGGCTCGGCAACTACCGCACCGCGTTCACCGACGACGCCACCCTCACCGCGCTGCGCAACAGCGCGATCTGGGTCGCCGTCGCGCCCGCGCTGGTCACCGGCCTCGGCCTGGTCTTCGCCGTGCTCACCGAGAAGGTCCGCTGGGGCACCGCCTTCCGGCTGCTGGTGTTCATGCCGATGGCGATCTCCTTCCTCGCCGCCGGCATCACCTTCCGGCTGGTCTACGAGCAGGACCCGGCCCGCGGCGTGCTGAACGCCCCCCCCCCCCCCCCCCCCGACCCCTTCCACCCCGCCCCCTCCTCCCCCGGCGCCCGGCCCCGCCCCGGCGGGCCCGCCGCAGCCGCCGACGGCGCGGTGCGCGCCGCCCCGGCCGCACCCGGCAGCGCCGTCGCCGTGCCGCTCGTCGGACTCAAGCCCGCCACCCTGCCCGCCGCGGCGAAGCCCGCGGCCGCACCGGCGGCAGGCGACGGCGTGCACGGCACCGTCTGGCTCGACGTCACCCCCGGCGGCGGCACCCCCGGCACGGTCGACCCCGGCGAGCGCGGCCTGCCCGGCGTCACCGTCCGCCTCCTCGACGGGCAGCGGCAGATCGCGACCGCGACCACCGCCGCCGACGGCTCCTTCGCCTTCCCCGGGCACCCCAGCGGCACCGTCGAACTGCCCGCGTCGAACTTCGCCGCGCCCTACCGCGGCCTCGCCTGGCTCGGCCCCGGCCTGGTCACCCCGGCGATCGTCGGCGCCTACCTGTGGATCTGGGCCGGCTTCGCGATGGTCGTCATCGCCGGCGGCCTCGCCAACCTGCCGCGGGAGACCCTGGAGGCCGCCCGGATGGACGGCGCGGGGGAGTGGCAGATCTTCCGCCGGATCACCGTGCCGCAGCTCGCCCCCGTGCTCGGCGTCGTCCTGGTGACCATGGTCATCAACGTGATGAAGATCTTCGACCTGGTCTTCGTCGTCGCCCCCGGCCCCGTCCAGCAGGACGCCGGCGTGCTCGCGCTGCGCCTGTGGCTGGTCTCCTTCGGCGGCGGCAACGACCAGGGCCTCGGCAGCGCCCTCGGCGTGCTCCTGCTGCTGCTCGTGGTGCCCGCCATGGTCCTCAACGTCCGCCGCTTCCGCAGGAGCACCCGATGACCCAGCTGCTCACCCGGCCCGCCCCCGGCAGCACCGCCGGGTCCACCCGGCCGCGGCCCCGCCTCGCCGCCCGGATCGCCGCCCGCACCCGGGGCGGCGCCGTCCAGGCGGTGCTGCTCGTCGCCGCCGCGCTCTGGCTGATGCCCACCGTCGGCCTGCTGCTCACCTCGCTGCGGCCCAAGGAGGACAGCGCCGCCTCCGGCTGGTGGACGGTGCTCGCCCACCCCGCCCGGCTCACCCTCGACAACTACACCGCCCTGCTCGGCGGCGGCGAGGTGCTCGGCGCGTTCTGGAACACCGTGTTGATCTCGGTGCCCGCCACCGCGCTCACCGTCGTGCTCGCGGCGCTCGCCGGCTACGCCTTCGCCTGGCTCGAATTCCCCGGCCGGGACTGGCTGTTCCTGGTCGTCGTCTGCCTGCTGGTGGTGCCCGTGCAGATCGGCCTGGTACCGGTCGCCCGGCTGCTCGGCGCGGTCGGCCTGTTCGGCACCGTCCCCGGCGTGGTGCTGTTCCACGTCGCCTACGGCCTGCCGTTCGCCGTCTTCCTGCTGCGCAACCAGTTCCTGGAGATCCCGCAGGAGATCATGGAGGCCGCCCGGATCGACGGCTGCGGCGAGTGGCGGGTCTTCCGCCGGCTCGCGCTGCCGCTCGCGCTGCCCGCCCTCGCCTCACTGGCGATCTTCCAGTTCCTCTGGGTCTGGAACGACATGCTGGTGGCGCTGGTCTTCGCGGGCAGCGACTCCCAGCCGCTCACCGTCCTGCTGCAGTCCCAGATGCGGCAGTTCGGCAGCAACCTGGACGTGCTCGCCCCCGGCGCCTTCCTGTCGCTGCTGGTGCCGGTCGCCGTCTTCTTCTCCTGCCAGCGCTACTTCGTGCAGGGCGCGATGGCCGGATCCGTCAAGTAGCCGCCGTGCGGCGCCCGTTCCCCCGGAGTCACCAGGGGGGTGCGGGCGCCGGCGGGCGGCGGTACGGGCGGCTCAGGGCTTGCGGCCCACGCCCGCCCAGATGCCCACCTCGGCGTCGGTCGCCGAGGGCGTCGTGTCCGGCCGCCACAGCGGGGCCGTCACCAGGCCGGGCTCCAGCAGCTCCAGCCCGTCGAAGAACTTCAGCACCTGTTCCTTGGTGCGCATGCTCAGCTGCGCGGTGGCGTTGCGGTAGATCGCCGGGCCCTTCTCGGCCTCGGACGCCGGCACGAAGTCCCCGGTGCCGTGCGAGAGCGCCAGGTGGCTGCCCGGCGGCAGCGCGTCGACCAGCGTCCGCACGATGCCGTACGGGTCGTCGGCGTCGTCCACGAAGTGCAGCACCGCGAACAGCAGCAGCGCCACCGGCCGCCCCAGGTCCAGCAGTTCGCGCACCTGCGGGTCGGCGAGGATCTTCTCCGGGTCGCGCAGGTCGGCCTGGGTGACGGTCACCGTGCCGCGGCTGGAGCCGGCCAGCAGCGCCCGGCTGTGCACCAGCACGATCGGGTCGTTGTCCACGTACGCCACCCGGGCGTCCGGGTGCACCAGCTGCGCGGTCTGGTGGGTGTTGCCCGCGGTCGGGATGCCGGTGCCGATGTCGAGGAACTGCCGCACCCCGGCCTCGGCCAGGTGGCGCACCGCCCGCTGCAGGAACGCCCGGTTGGCCAGCGCGCTGAGCCGCACCAGCGGACTCAGCGCGAGCACCTTCTCGGCCGCCTCCCGGTCCGCCGGGAAGTTGTCCTTGCCGCCCAGGTAGTAGTCGTACATGCGGGCCGGGTGCGGGACCTCCGGGCGCAGGTCCACCGGCGCGTGCGGTTCGCCGCTGTCGGACATCCAGTCCAGCGATATGTCCTGATGCTCGGTCATGACCCGTCTCCCCGCAGCCGCTCGACTCTCACCGGGGCAGCATAGACGGGCGGCAGGTGCCTCCAGCGGCCGAACGCCCGATCCGGTCGGGCCGTTGCGGCGGTGGTGCGTACCGGGAGCGACGCGCCGTCAGGCCCCCTCGCCCGGCCGGTCGCCCAGCAGGTACCGCGCACCCGGGCCGGCCTCCGCCGCCCGGTCGCCCGCGTTGTACAGCGCACAGCGTGACAGCGACAGGCAGCCGCAGCCGATGCAGCCGGTCAACTTACGCTTCAGCAGCTGGAGTTCCTCGATCTGCCGGTCGATCCGCTCGTGCCAGGTGGCAGCCACCTCGCCCCACTCGGCGGTGCTCGGCGCCCGGTCCTCGGGCAGCCGGTCCAGGGCGGTGCGGGCCTCCTCCAGCGAGAGGCCGACCCGCTGCGCCGCCCGGACGAAGGCGACCCGCCGCAGCGTGGCCCGGGCGTAGCGGCGCTGGTTGCCGGCCGTCCGCTCGGCGTGGATCAGCCCCATCCGCTCGTAGTAGCGCAGCGCGGAGGTGGCGAGGCCGCTGCGGGCGGAGAGCTGGCCGATGGTCAGCAGGTCGTGGCGGGTCGGTCCCATGCGGCCGAGGATAGCCGCTTGACCTGAAGCCGACTTCAACTTGCACGCTGGTCGGCATGACCACCGCAACCACCGGCCGGCGGCCGTACGGCTTCGCCGACCTGCCCGCCCTGATGGCCCTGATGACCGGCGACGAGAAGCACGGCCCCGCCGCCACCTCCACCCTGGACGCCCTCTGGGTGCTCTACGACCGCGTGCTGCGGGTC
The DNA here is from genome assembly GCF_039528095.1 of Kitasatospora arboriphila. Taxonomy (NCBI): domain Bacteria; kingdom Bacillati; phylum Actinomycetota; class Actinomycetes; order Kitasatosporales; family Streptomycetaceae; genus Kitasatospora; species Kitasatospora arboriphila. The sequence goes on along the minus strand of NZ_BAAALD010000007.1, from coordinate 134,079 downwards.
GCGCCCGACACCGCCGACGACCCGGCCCGGGACCGCTTCCTGCTCTCCAAGGGCCACGGCCCGATGGCCTACTACGCCGTCCTCACCGCCAGGGGCTTCCTCGACGAGGCCGTCCTGCCGGGCTTCGGCGGCTACCACTCCCCGCTCGGCCACCACCCGGACCGGCTGCTGGTGCCCGGCGCCGAGATCGCCTCCGGCTCGCTCGGCCACGGCCTGCCGCTCGCCGCCGGCACCGCGCTCGGCCTGCGCGCCCAGGGCCTGACCGACCCGGCGGTCTGGGTGCTGGTCGGCGACGCCGAACTGGACGAGGGCAGCAACCACGAGGCGATCGCCTTCGCCGGCGCCGTCGGCCTGGACCGGCTGCACACCGTGGTGATCGACAACTCCTCCGCCACCCACGGCCGGCGCGGCGCCATCGAGGCCCGCTTCGCCGCCGAGGGCTGGTCCACCGCCACCGTGGACGGCCGCGACCACGAGGCCCTGCACGCCGCGTTCACCGCCCCGCACCCCGGCCGCCCGCACGCCGTCGTCGCCCGCGTCGAACCCAAGTACTGAACCCGGGAACCGAAACCCGAGAACCGAACCCGAGAACCCGACCCGAGCCCCGGACACCTCCGCCCCCGAGAAAGGCCCCTGCCATGGAGACCATGCGCGAGCGCTTCGCCGCCGTCACCACCGAACTCCTCGACCACGACCCGCGGCTCGCCCTGGTGCTCGCCGACATCGGCGCCGACTCCTTCCGCCCGGCGGCCGCCCGCCACCCCGACCGGGTGGTCAACGTCGGCATCCGCGAGCAACTGCAGATCGGCGTCACCGCCGGACTCGCCCTCACCGGACTGCGCCCGATCGCCCACACCTTCGCCAGCTTCCTGATCGAACGGCCCTGGGAGCAGGTCAAGCTCGACCTCGTCCACCAGGGCGTCGGCGCCGTCCTGGTCAGCGCCGCCGGCTCGTACGACTGGCCGGCCGGCGGCCGCACCCACATGGCGCCCGGGGACGTCGCCCTGCTGGACACCCTGCCCGGCTGGACGGTCCACGTGCCCGGCCACCCGGACGAGGCCGAGACCCTGCTGCGGCACGCCGCCGCCGACGGCGACAGCCTGGTCTACCTGCGGCTCTCCGCCCACCGCAACGACACCGCCCGCCCGGTCGAGCCCGGCCGGCTGCTGCCCGTCCGCACCGGCCGCCGCGGCACGGTCGTCGCCGTCGGCCCGATGCTCGACGCCGTCCTGGCCGCCACCGAGGGCCTCGACCTCACCGTGCTGTACGCGGCCACCGTCCGCCCCTTCGACGCCGCCGGACTGCGGGCCGCCGCCGGCGACCGGCCCGACGTCGTCCTCGTCGAGCCCTACCTCGCCGGCACCTCCGCCGGCGCCGCCCACGACGCCCTCGCCGACCTGCCGCACCGCGTCCTCGGCCTCGGCGTCCCGCGCGAGGAACACCGCCACTACGGCTCGATCCCCGAGCACCTCGCCGCCTACGGCCTCGACGCTGCCGGCCTGCGCACCCGGATCACCGCCTTCCTCCGCTGAACGGGCCCGGGCCCTGATAACTTCGCGGGCGAAGGGGGATGCCATGAACACGCAGCACCGCACACCGCTGGACGTCCGCTGGATCCACGGATCGACGTCCTCGAAGCACAACACCGACCCCGACCTGCAGGTCCACCGGGTCGACGAAGCGACCTACATCCTGCGGCAGAACAAGGCCGTCCACTACGAGGCGCCGTTCCTGTACCTGCTGTTCGGCACCGAACGCGCCGTGCTGATCGACACCGGCGCCACGGCCGACCCGGCGCACCTGCCGCTGCGCCGCACCGTCGACGAGCTGATCGAGGAGCACAGCCCGGGCCTGCCGCTGCTGGTGCTGCACAGCCACGGGCACGGCGACCACACGGCGGGCGACGGCCAGTTCGCGGACCGGCCGGACACCGAGCTGGTGCCGGCCGCCGAGGCGCTCGCCTGGTTCGGCTTCGAGGGCGAGGAGAGCCGGGAGCTGGACCTCGGCGGACGGGTGCTGGAGTGCCTCGCCACCCCCGGCCACCACGCGGCCTCGGTCACCTACCACGACCCGCGGACGGGCTTCCTGCTCACCGGCGACACCGTCTACCCGGGCCGGCTGTACGTCAACGACTGGCCGGCCTTCACCCGCACCGTCGACCGCCTGGTGGAGTTCACCGCCACCCGCGAGGTCACCCACGTGCTCGGCTGCCACATCGAGATGACCACCGAGCCGGGCACCGACTACCCGCTCGGCACGACCTTCCAGCCGGACGAGCCCCCGCTGGAGCTCTCCGTCGCCGACCTGCACGACCTGCAGGCCGCCTGCCGCGAGATCGGCGACCGCACGGGCCGCCACCCGTACAAGCGCTTCGTCGTCTGCAGGTAGGGCAAGCCCCCCACGCGCCCCTGGAGTGTCCGCTCTAGCCGACCTGCACCACGGCCGTGGACTCCGCCGCGAGGTGGAGGGAGCCGTCGGACTCGGGCCAGCAGTCGCCGTACAGGGCCAGGGTCCGGGTGTAGGGGGCGTCCAGGGTGATCCGCTGCGGGGCGTCGGTGCCGAGGTGGACGACCACCCGGAACGGGCCGCGGTGCACGACCAGCCACTGTGCGGCGGCGTCGTGGTCGACCCGGACGGCGCCGAGGTCCGGGTCGGTGAGCTCGGGGTGGGTGCGGCGCAGCCGGATCAGGCGCCGGTACCAGTCGAGCAGGCCGGCGTGCGGCTCCTGGACGCGTTCGGCCCAGGTGAGGGTGGAGCCGAGCACGGTGGAGCGGGCCTGCGGGTCGGGCACGTCCTCGGGCTGCCAGCCGTGCGCGGCGAACTCCCGCCGCCTGCCCTGCCGGACGGCCTCGGCGAGGGCCGGGTCGGTGTGGTCGGTGAAGTACTGCCAGGGGGTGCTCGCCCCCCACTCCTCGCCCATGAACAGCATCGGGGTGAACGGCGAGGTGAGGACCAGCGCCGCACCGGCGGCCAGCCGCCCGGGGGAGAGGGTCGAAGAGAGCCGGTCGCCGGCCGCCCGGTTGCCGATCTGGTCGTGGGTCTGGGCGTAGCCGAGCAGCCGGTGCCCGTACGCGGTGGGGAACGGCCGGCCGTGCGAGCGGCCGCGGAAGGACGACCAGCTGCCGTCGTGGAAGAAGCCGCGGGTCAGCGCCTTGGCGCAGGCCGCGTACGGGTCGGCCGCGAAGTCGGCGTAGTAGCCGCCGGACTCGCCGGTCAGCAGGGTGTGCAGGGCGTGGTGGAAGTCGTCGCTCCACTGGGCGGCGAGGCCGAGGCCGCCGGCCTGCCGGGGGGCGGTGGTGCGCGGGTCGTTGAGGTCGGACTCGGCGACCAGGAACAGCGGGCGCCCGGTGGCGTCCGCCAGTTTCTCGACCTCGACGGCGAGTTCCTCCAGGAAGTGCAGCGCCCGGTCGTCGGCGAGGGCGTGCACCGCGTCCAGCCGCAGCCCGTCGATCCGGTAGTCCCGCAGCCAGCCGAGCGCGCTGCCGATCAGGTAGCGCCGCACCTCGTCGGAGCCGGGTGCGTCCAGGTTGACCGCCGAGCCCCAGGGCGTGTGGTGCCGGTCGGTGAAGTAGGGCCCGTACACCGGGAGGTAGTTGCCGGACGGGCCGAGGTGGTTGTGCACCACGTCGAGGACCACGCCGAGGCCCTTGCGGTGCGCCGCGTCGACGAAGCGCTTCAGGCCGTCCGGGCCGCCGTACGGCTCGTGCACCGCCCAGAGCGACACCCCGTCGTAGCCCCAGCCGTACCGGCCGGGGAACGGGCAGACCGGCATCAGCTCGACGAAGTCCACGCCCAGGTCGACGAGGTGGTCCAGCCGCTCGGCCGCGGCCTCGAAGGTCCCGGCGGGGGTGAAGGTGCCCACGTGCAGCTCGTACAGCACGCTGCCGGGCAGCGGGCGGCCCCGCCACGGGGTGTCGGACCAGCGGAAGGCGGCGTGGTCGACGGCCCGGCTCAGCCCGTCCGGGCCGTCCGGCTGCCGGGGGGAGCGCGGGTCGGGCAGCGCCCGGCCGCCGTCCAGCCGGAAGCCGTAGTCGCCGCCCGGCGCCTCGCCCTGCCACCAGCCGCTCGTCCCGTCGCCCTCGCGGGCCATCGGGTGCGGCCGTCCGTCGACCTCGACCTCCACCATGTCCGCCTCGGGTGCCCATACGCGGTACGTGGTCAACGGCCCTCCGTGAGCAGTGCGACCGGGTGGCGCTCCAGCAGCCAGGAGACCGGCAACGGGCCGGCCTCGTAGTGCCGCCCGGTCAGTTCGTCCGTCCAGCGGCCCTCGGGCAGCTCCAGCACGGTCTCGCCCCAGCCGCCGGCCCGCTGCAGGCCGTACGGCAGCCGGGTCACCGCGGTGATCACCCGCGGGCCGCGGAAGAAGGCGAGCAGGTGCGCCGCCGTCCGGCCGGTGGCCTCCAGCGGCCGGTACGGGCCGAGCGGCACGTCGCGCCGCAGGTGCAGGGCGGTGGTGGTGAGGTGGAGCTTCTCGCGGACGAGGTCGGCGCCGCGGTCGGCCGCGGAGTCGGTCAGCCGCACCGCCAGCGCCCCGAGGTCCACCGGCGCCCGGTTGTCCGGGTCGACCAGCGTGTGCAGCGGCTCCTCGCTGCCCTGGTACAGGTCCGGCACCCCGGGCACGGTCAGGTGCAGCAGCGCCGAGGCGAGGGTGTTGGACCGCGCGTACGGGGCGAGCAACTGCACGAAGCCGGCGATCCGGGGGCAGAGCCCGGCGTTGGCGAGCGCTCCGCGCGCGTACGCCGTCAGCAGCCGTTCGAAGGTCTCGTCGGGGGCCGTCCAGGAGGTGCGCAGCTTCGCCTCCCGGGCGGACTTCAGCACCACCTGGACGAGCCGCTCCTCGTCGATCGGCCAGGCCGCGACCAGGGTCTGCCACAGCAGCCAGGCGGTGTTGCGGTCCGGGCAGGGCCCGGCGGCGGCCGTCCAGGCCGCGCACTCGGCGGCCCAGGCGTCGGGCAGCTCGGCGAGCACGGCGAGTCGGGCCCGGGCGTCCGCGCTGCGCTTGGTGTCGTGGGTGGAGAGCACCGTCATCCCGGTGGGCCGGTCCCGCTCCTGGTCGGCGCACCAGCGGTGGAAGGCACCCGGGCCGAGGCCGGGCCGGCCGGGGTCGCCGCCGACCTCGTTCAGCGAGACCAGCGCGTTCCAGCGGTAGAAGGCGGTGTCCTCCACGCCCTTGGCGGCCACCGCCGAGGTGGTCTGGGCGAACCGGCGGCAGAACTCGTCCTTCTCCGGGCTGCGGCCGAGCCGGCCGAGCGCCAGGTCGCGCAGCAGCCGGTCCGCGGTGCCCTCGGCGCCGCCCGCCAGGTGCGCGACGGCCTCCGGCGGGGGCTCCTCGCCGGGCACCACGTACGGCCGGTACACCGGGTGCTCGGTGAGCAGGGTGCACAGGGCGTCCCGCAGCGCGGGCCGCGGGTGGTCGGCGACCGCGCTGTCGGCGGCGCCGATCCGTCGCACCAGCCGCAGCAGCCGGTCCACCTCGGCCGCGAGCTCGCCGTCCGGGACGGTGAGCTCGGCGCGGCCGCGCAGCGCGGCCTCGGCCGCGGTCGTCCGGTCGGCGACGTCCCGCTGGTAGGCGGCGACCAGCCGCTCGGCACCGGCGTGGTCGGTGAGCACCCCGTCGATCCGGCGCAGCGCGTCGTAGCCGGTGGTGCCGGCGCACGGCCAGTCCGCGGGCAGCCGCTCGTCGCCGATGAGGATCTTCTCCACCACGGTGTACGCCCCGCCGGTGGCCTCGGCGAGCCGCCGCAGGTAGCCGCGCGGGTCGGCGAGGCCGTCGGGGTGGTCCACCCGGAAGCCGTCGAGCACGCCCTCGCCGTGCAGCCGCAGCAGCACCTCGTGGGTGGCCCGGAACACCTCCGGGACCTCGACCCGCACCGCGATCAGGTCGTTGATCGCGAAGAACCGCCGGTAGTTCAGCTCGCTGCTGGCCAGCCGCCACCAGGCCAGCCGGTACCACTGGCGGTCGAGGAGGTCGGGCAGCGGCAGGTGCGCGGTGCCGGGACGCAGCGGGAAGGCGTGGTCGTGGTAGCGCAGCACCTCGCCGTCCACCACCAGCTGGTCCCGTACCGCGCCGATCCGGTCGCCGAGCAGCGGCAGCAGCAGCCGGCCGCGGCCGGGCGCGTCGAAGGGGCCGGGCTGCGCCGTCCAGTCGATGTCGAACCAGGTGGCGTAGCGGGAGTCGGGGCCGTCCCGGAGCACCTGCCAGAGCGGCTGGTTGAGCTGCTCGGGGACGGGCAGCGCCATGTGGTTGGGCACCACGTCGGCGATCAGCCGCAGCTCGTGCCGGTGGGCCTCGTCCGCCAGGGCGCGCAGCGCAGCCTCACCGCCGAGCTGTTCGCTGATCCGGCTGTGGTCGACCGTGTCGTAGCCGTGCGTGGAGCCGGGGACGGCCTCCAGCAGCGGGGACAGGTGCAGGTGGGAGACGCCGAGTGCGGCCAGGTACGGCACGGCGCGGGCGGCGTCGCGCAGGGTGAAGCCCGGCTGGAGCTGGAGCCGGTAACTGGCCGTCGGTGGGTGTGCGGCGGCGGACGTCATGGGGTGATCCCTACCCTGGCCCGGGCGCGGCTATGGCCCGGGTGGCACGAATGGCCCACCCCGGTCGTCCCCCGCGCCCCGGCCGTCACGCGGGTCGCTGCAGCACCATCAGTGAGCGGTCGGTGAGCCAGAGCGAGTCGCCGGCCTTGACCCGGGTGCCCGTCCCGCGGGCGGGCAGCACGGGCTGCGCGGTGTCGACGACCAGCTGCCAGGCCTCGCCGTGCCCGGCCGGGACGGTGAACTCCAGCGGTTCGGAGTGCGCGTTGAACAGCAGCAGGAAGGAGTCGTCGACGATCTTGCCGCCGCGGCGGTCCGGCTCGGAGATGGCGTTGCCGTTGAGGAAGACCGTCAGCGACTTCGCGTAGCTGGTCTTCCAGTCCTGGTCGGTCATCTCCTCGCCGCCGGGGGTGAACCAGGCGATGTCGGTGAGGTCGTCGTGGGTGCCGGAGACCGGCCGGCCGTGGAAGAAGCGGCGGCGGCGGAAGACCGGGTGGTCGCGGCGCAGCCAGATCATGCCCTGGGTGAACTCCAGCAGCTGCGCGGCGGCGCCGCCCTTCGGCCAGTCGACCCAGGTGAGCTCGTTGTCCTGGCAGTAGGCGTTGTTGTTGCCCTGCTGGGTGCGGCCGAACTCGTCGCCGTGCGCGAGCATCGGCACGCCCTGGGAGAGCATCAGGGTGGCGATGAAGTTGCGCTGCTGGCGGGCTCTGAGCTCCAGCACCGCCTCGTCCTCCGTCTCGCCCTCGGCGCCGCAGTTCCACGAGCGGTTGTGCGACTCGCCGTCCCGGTTGCCCTCGTGGTTGGCCTCGTTGTGCTTCTCGTTGTAGGAGACCAGGTCGCGCAGGGTGAAGCCGTCGTGGCAGGTGACGAAGTTGATCGAGGCGATCGGCCGGCGGCCGTCGTCCTGGTAGAGGTCGGAGGAGCCCGTCAGCCGGGAGCCGAACTCGGCCAGGGCGGCGTTCTCGCCGCGCCACAGGTCGCGGACGGTGTCCCGGTACATGCCGTTCCACTCCGTCCACAGCGGCGGGAAGTTGCCGACCTGGTAGCCGCCCTCGCCCAGGTCCCACGGCTCGGCGATCAGCTTGGCCTGCGAGACCACCGGGTCCTGCTGGACGAGGTCGAAGAACGAGGACAGCCGGTCGACCTCGTGGAACTGCCGGGCCAGGGTCGCCGCGAGGTCGAACCGGAAGCCGTCCACGTGCATCTCGGTGACCCAGTACCGCAGCGAATCCATGATCATCTGGAGGACGTGCGGACTGCGCATCAGCAGGCTGTTGCCGGTGCCGGTGGTGTCCTCGTAGAACCGGCGGTCCTTCGCCGGCCGGTAGTACGAGGCGTTGTCCAGACCGCGGAAGGAGAGCGTCGGGCCCAGGTGGTTGCCCTCCGCGGTGTGGTTGTAGACCACGTCGAGGATCACCTCGATCCCCGCCGCGTGCAGCGCCTTCACCATCGACTTGAACTCCTGCACCTGCTGCCCGCGGTCCCCCGTCGAGGAGTACGAGGCGTGCGGCGCGAAGAAGCCGATGGTGTTGTAGCCCCAGTAGTTCGACAGCCCCAGGTCCCGCAGCCGGTGGTCTCGGACGAACTGGTGCACCGGCATCAGCTCGATCGCGGTGACGCCCAGCTTCGCCAGGTGCTCGATCAGCGCCGGGTGCGCCAGCGCCGCGTAGGTGCCGCGGATCTCCTCCGGGATCTCCGGGTGCAGCCGGGTCAGCCCCTTCACGTGGGCCTCGTACAGCACCGTCCGGTGGTAGTCGGTGCGCGGCGGCCGGTCGGTGCCCCAGTCGAAGTAGGGGTTGATCACCACCGAGTGCATGGTGTGCGGCGCCGAGTCCAGGTCGTTGCGGCGCTCCGGCGCGCCGAAGTGGTAGCCGTAGACCGACTCGTCCCAGTCGATGTCCCCGCTCATCGCCTTGGCGTACGGGTCCAGCAGCAGCTTGGCGCTGTTGTGCCGCTGCCCCAGCCCCGGGTTGTACGGGCCGTGCACCCGGAACCCGTACCGCCGGCCCGGTTGGACCCCCGGCAGGTAGGCGTGCCGCACGAAGGCGTCCGTCTCCCGCAGCTCGATCGCCGTCTCCGAGCCGTCCTCCTCCAGCAGGCACAGCTCGATCCGGTCGGCGCTCTCCGAGAACACCGCGAAGTTGGTTCCGGCCCCGTCGTACGTGGCGCCGAGCGGGTAGGGCTGCCCTGGCCAGACCTGCATGAGGGACCTCAACTTCCTTGCTCCGTGGGGGAACTGGCGCTCCCTCGGATCTGCCCGGGAGCGGGCCCCGGCATGTGCGGACCGCCCTCGGCGTGACGCACGGCACACGTACGGCACACGTCGCATACTCCCCAACCCCCGCCCGCCGACCGAACCCATTCACCTGTTGTTCGCCCGAACGGGTGTCCGTGGCGCGAAAACCCGGCGCTCGGGCCGCCGCCCGCCCTCCCCTCGAATTGTTGTGCCGTCAACAGGCTGCGTCCCGCCCGGAGCGCGCAGTACCCTTGATCGTCCGGCGGCGCGCACCGCCGGCCCATGCGGAGACAGGCTCTGTCAAGGCCGCCATGGTGGAGACGCTGTCAGTGGACGGTCCGGCGCTCGCGACGAGCGGCGGCCGAGAGGTGAGGTAGCGCATGGGGTTCCCCGCCGACGGCCGGGGCGACGGCCTCGACGGGCCGGAGCCGGGCCGCAGCGAGGCGCCGACCGTCGTCATCCGCTCCAGCCATCCCGGCCGGCCCGCCGGACCGGCCCCCGGCGACGGCACCCCGCTCGGCTGGACCGCCCTCGAATGGGAGCACGCCTACCGCCGCGTCCGCCTCACCGGCCGCGCCTACGTCTGGCTCAACCTGGTCGAACAGCGCCTGCGCGCCCTCGTCGACGAGGCACTGCGCCCCGTCTACGCCCCCGCCCACGGCGAGGACTGGGTCACCGCCGCCGCCGGACCGGTCGGCGAGGAGTGGGTGCTGCGGGCCGGCGCCGTCCGCGAGGTCAGCCGCCGCAAGGGCTACCTGCTCGACCCGGCCGACGACGACCCGCTGGTCTTCCTCACCCTGCCGCAGCTGCGCGAGCTCATGGTCCAGCACTGGCCCTGCTTCGAGCCGTACGTCCTCGACCGCCGCGAGGTCGAACTCGCCCTCGACGAACTCGAGGTGGCCCGGCACGTCGTCTCCCGCAACCGCAGCCTCTCGCAGACCGTCCTCGACCAGACCGAGCGGGCCGCCGCCCGGCTGCTCAGCCTGCTCGACGGCGGCGCGGGCGGCGTCCCCGCCGACGTCGTCGAGGAACTCGTCGCCGGCCGCTACGCCGACGTCGTCGCCGTGCACGCCGACCGGGTCCGCCTGCAGCGCGAACTCCCCGTCGAGGACCTGCTCGACGGCGCCCGCCGGCTGGACGCCGTCGGCATCGGCCTCGGCATGCTCTGCCAGAACTACACCGGCAAGCGCCTGGTGCGGCTCGCCGGCGAGGGCTGCCGGGTCCGCCTGCTCTTCCTCAACCCGGCCAGCAGCGCGGTACGGCGGCGCGAGCGCGAACTCGGCCTCGGCCGGGGCGAACTCGGGCGCTCCGTCGAGATGAACATCATGCACGTGCGGCGGGTCCGGGCCCGGCTGCGGGACCCGGGCGGCTTCGAGATCCGGGTCTTCGACGAGATGCCCCGCTTCACCGCCTACCTGGTCGAGGGCCCCCGGGTCACCGGCCAGACCGGCGGGCGCCCCCCCCCCCCCCCCGCCGCCGCCCCCCCCCCCGCCCCCCCCCCCGGCGGGCCCCCCCCCCCCCCGCCGGAGGCCGGTGACCACCAGCGGGCGGTGGCCCGTCCGGCGGGCCAGCCGGCCGGAGAGGACGGAGGCGAACATGGTCATCGCGACTGCGGGGAAGAGCGCGGCGCCGGTGCGCAGTGCGCTCCAGCCGCGCTGGTGCTGGAAGTCCAGGCTGGCGGTGAACACCATGCCGTAGAACGCGAAGTTGAAGAGCAGACCGATCACCGCGGCGCCGCTCAGGGCGCGCGACCGCAGCAGGCGCAGCGGCAGGACGGGTGCGCGGGCCCAGCGTTCGCGGGCCGCGAAGGCGGCCGCGGAGAGCAGTGCCAGGCCGGCCGCGGCCAGCACGGCCGGGTCGGTCCAGCCGCGCCGGCCGGCCTCGTTGAGGGCGGTGGTGAGCAGGGCGACGGTGGCCACGACGGCGCACTGTGCGGGCCAGTCCACCGGGCGGGCGGGGTTGCGCGGCGAGGCGTCGACGTGCCGCAGGGTCAGGGCGAGGCAGGCGGCGCCGACCGGCAGGTTGATCAGGAAGACCCAGCGCCAGCCGACCGAGCTCACCAGGACGCCGCCGAGCAGCGGTCCGGCGGAGGCGGCGATGCCGGCCATGGAGCCCCAGAGTCCGAAGGCGCGGGAGCGGGCGGCGGCCCCGGGGTAGGACTGCTGGAGCAGGGCGAGCGAGCCGGGCACGATGAGCGCGGCGCCGAGGCCCTCGACCAGGCGGGCGGTGACCAGGACGGGGGTGTTCCCGGCGAGTGCGCAGCCGGCCGAGGCGGCGGTGAACACCGTGACGCCGGCGCAGAAGACGCGGCGGTTGCCGAGCCGGTCGCCGAGGGCCCCGCCGGTGAGCAGCAGTCCGGCGAAGACGAGGGTGTACCCGTCGGTGATCCACTGGATGCCGGTGAGCGAGGCGCCGAGCTCCCGGCCGATCACCGGGACGGCGACGTTGATGATCGTCACGTCGAGGATCACCATGAAGTACCCGGCGCACACGGCGAGCAGCGGGGCCCATGAGCGCGGCCCGGCCGTGCCGTCCCGCGCGCCGTCCTCCGTGCGCTGCTGCCGCGGCCCGCCGCCGGGCTTCTCCGTACCCGCCACGCGCGCCTTCCGGCCTCAGGCCACCTGGGACGCGTGCCACCCTACGGGAGGCCGGGGCGGGTGTCCGGGAGGCGGCGCCGGGCCCGTAGTGGAGCGGCGCCGTACGGGGCGTCAGTCCTCCTTGTGGGCCTTGAGCTTGCGCCAGACCGTACCGAGGGCGGCGAGGTCCTGCTGGTCCAGGACGTCGATGAAGACCGGTGCCAGGCAGGCGCGCCGGGTGGCGTCGGCCTCGGTGAACAGCTCGCGGCCCTGCGCGGTGAGCGCCACCTCGACGGAGCGGGCGTCCCGGGCGGAGGGGGTGCGGGAGACCAGGCCGCGGGCCTGGAGCGCGTCGAGCACCCGGGAGACCTGGCTGCGGCTGAGCATGGTGCTGTTGCCGAGGACGGAGGCGGCGACCGGCTCCTCGCTGTTGGCGAGCCAGAGCATCACCTCGAACCAGGAGACCGGCAGGTCGTGCGCCTTGGTGAGGGCGCGGTCGACGCGCTCGGTCAGTGTGGTGCCGGCCCAGACCAGGCCGTAGAAGGCGTGGTCGGCCTCGGACATCTCCGCCGGGGTGAGCTTCCTGGTCGCCATGGGCGCGATTCTATCGTGCGTGCGTGCACACGCACCTACTTGCGTGTGTGTGCACGCAATGCTTAAGGTGTGTGTGCACACACCGAAGGGGTGCTGCGGCTGCCAGGCCGTCCCCCGCTCCGGAAGGAACCCTCACCATGTCCTCCTCCAAGGTCGTCCTGATCACCGGCACCTCCTCCGGCATCGGCCTCGCCACCGACGTCGCCGCCGCGCGGGCCGGCTGGCGGACGGTCGCCACCCTGCGCGACCCCGACCGCGCCGACGCGCTGCGCAAGGCCGCCGCCGAGGCCGGTGTCGAGCTGGACGTCCGCCGGCTCGACGTGGTCGACGAGGCCTCCGTCGCCGCCGTGGTCGACGGGGTGGTCGCCGACCACGGCCGCCTCGACGCGGTCGTCAACAACGCGGGCGCCGGGCACCTCGGCACCCTGGAGAACGAGACCGTCGCGGACGTCCGCGCCGTGATGGAGGTCAACTTCTTCGGCGTCCTCAACGTCTCCAAGGCCGCGCTCCCCCACCTGCGCGCCACCGCCGGCCGGCTGATCACCGTCACCAGCGTCGGCGGCGTCATCGGGCAGCCCTTCAACGAGGCGTACTGCGCCGCCAAGTTCGCGGTCGAGGGCTACATGGAGAGCCTCGCCCCGGTCGCCGCCTCGGTCGGCGTGGCCGTGAGCGTCGTCGAGCCGGGCGCCGTCGCCACCGAGTTCGTCAACAACATCGGCCTCGACCTGGAGGCCGAGGTCGCCGCGGCCGGCCCGTACGCCCCCGCCCTCCGCGCCTACCTCGACCGCACCGTCGCGCAGTTCCTCAACGGCGCGCAGACCCCGGCCGAGGCCGCCGGGACGGTCATCGAAGCGCTGACCGCCGAGCGCCCGCCGTTCCGCCTGCAGACCTCGGACTGGGCCCGCGGCTTCACCGGCACCAAGCTGACCGACCTGGACGGCTCCGCGGTGCTCGGCATGACCGGCAGCTGGGTGGGCTGACCCGCCCGTCCCCGACCCGCCGCTGCGGCGCATCCGCGGTCCGGGCCTCCGCCGGGCCGCTCAGGCCCAGGGCAGCGCGGCCCTCGTCCGCCAGTAGGCCTCCGCCGGCTCGGCGAGCACCGCGAGCCCGGCCAGGTCGGACGGCGCGACGGCCAGCCCGGCGGCCGAGAGGTTGGAGGCCAGCTGCCCGGCGGTGGCCGCGCCGGAGAGCACCAGGTCGGCCCAGGGCTGCGCGGCGGCGGCCGCCAGCGCCAGGGCGTCGCAGGAGGCACCGGTACGGGCGGCGACCTCCCGCAGCACGGCGGTGTCGGGGCCGGTCGCGTACCGGTCGGCGAGGCGGCGGTTGGCCATGCCCTCCTTCACCACCACCAGCCAGCCGGCCGCGTGCGCCTCGGCGAGCGCCGGCGCCGCCGAGGTCTCCAGCAGGTTCCAGGTCGACTGGACGGCGGAGAACAGCGGCCGGCCCTCGAACTCCACCGCCAGCGCCGCCCGCACCGCCTCCCCCTGGGCCGGCCCGCTGGTGGACAGCCCGACCCGGACGCCCTCCGCGGCGAGCCCGGCCAGGCGCTCGTGCAGCGCCGGGTCGGTCAGCGCCGGACTGTCGGGCGTCACCGAGTGGACGAGGTAGACGTCCGGCAGCCGGCCGAGGGACGCCCGGGTCTCCTCCACCTGCCGGTCGAAGACCGCGACCGCGTGCTCCTTGACCTCGTGGACGGGCACGCCCGAGGCGCGCCAGTCGGCCGTGTAGGTGTAGCCCCACTTGCTGCCCACCACCGATTCGGCCGCCGCCCGCGGCCGGGCGGCCAGCCACCCGCCGAGGAACTCCTCCGCCCGCCCGTAGGAGCGGGCCGTGTCGAAGTACCGGACGCCGGCCGCGAAGGCGGCGTCGAGCAGCGCGTGCGTCCGCTCCCGCAGCGCCTCGACCGTGCGCTCGGCCGGCAGGTCGAGGTCCCGCCCGAGGGTGATGTAGCCGGGCCGGCCGACCGCCGCCGTGCCCAGGCCGAACCGGGCGATCGACGGGCCGGCGGGTCCGGTGGCTGCTGCGGCCGGCATGGCGGGGTCCTCTCGGTGGTGCGGGCGGGCGGGCCGGTGCGCCCCGCCCGCACCAGCACCCTACCGACCGCTCCCGCACACCGGCCCGCCGGGCGGGGCCGCCCGCGGGTGCACCCGGTCCGGCGCGCACCCGGGCGAAAAGACCGTCAGATCGCGTGCGACCCCGGCCCGGGTCGAGGCGTCTTGTCAGGGTGACAGCAGATCGGCCGAGCACGGCGCAGCCCGGGGGAAACCATGCACGAGGCACTCGACTTCGACGAGTTCGCGTCCACACGAGCGCGAAGGCTCTTCCAGGTCGCGTACCTGATGTGCGGTGACTTCCACCAGGCGCAGGACCTCGTCCAGGTCACCTTCGCCAAGCTGTACGCCTCCTGGGGGCGGCTGGGGCGCACCGTCCCGGACACCGGCCTCGACGCGTACGCCCGCAAGGTGCTGCTGCGGACCTACCTGTCGCAGCGCCGGCTGCGCCGCTCCGGGGAGATACCCACCGGATCGGTGCCCGACCTGCCGGACGGCCGCGAGGGCGGGCGGACGGCGGAACTGCGGCTGACGCTGCTGGCCGCGCTGCGGCAACTGCCGCCGCGCAACCGGGCGGCCGTGGTGCTGCGCTACCTGGAGGACCAGAGCCTCGAATCGGTGGCGGAGACGCTCGGCTGCAGCGTCGGCGCCGTCAAGGGGCTGAACACGCGCGGCCTGGCCAAGCTGCGCGAACTGCTGGGCGAGGACCGCGAACTGCTGTTCCGGCACTGAGGAACGACGAGCGCACGAGGAGTGCTGAGATGGGTCTTGAGGACGACCTGAACGGGATGTTCGCCGAGAGCGTCCATGAACTGAGCCCACCGATCGGCGAGATGGTGGCCGAGGGCAAGCGCGCCGGGCGGAAGCGGCTGCGGATCCGGCGGACGCTGCAGGCGGCCGGTGCCGCGGGCCCCGGCCGCCGCGCCGCCCGGGGGGGGGGGGGGGGGGGGGGGGGGGGGGGGGGGCCGCCCGCCGCGAGCCCCTCCGCGGCGGGTCCGTCCGCCGCGAGTCCGTCCGCGGGCAAAGGGCCGTCGGGTGCGGAATCCGGCACGGGCACGGTGTCACCGAGCAAGGGCGCGGTGGCCGAGCCGGGGACGGCGGACCTGACCTGGCAGGCGATGACGAAGATCCTGTCGGACCTGCTGCCGCCGGGCGCCCGGCTGGGCAACCTGAACGCGTTCGGCGTGAAGTTCAACACCAAGCCGAACCAGCGCTACATCGAGCTGGAGTACGACGACGGCCACGGGCCCTCCACGGTCATGGTGACGGTGAGCCAGGGCCGGCCGCCGAGCCCGGTCACCTGCGAGACCTGGCAGGGCGGCTCGGACGAGGGCACCCGGAAGAGCGGCTACGAGGCGCCGCTGTGCAGGACCGAGCAGCTGCCGGACGGCGGCCGGCTGCGGATGTTCGTCACCGGCACCGACGTGGCGGGCCTGTACGACGAGATGATGGATCTCACCCGGCCCGACGGCACCACCGTCCAGGTGGTGGCGGCGAACGGCACGCTCGACCAGTACACGGGCCAGAAGGGGGTGCCGATCACGGTGACCCGCGAGCGGCCGCCGCTCGGCCTGGACGGCTGGAAGGCACTGGTGCAGAGCCCGCGGTGGCAGCTGAAGGTGCCGCAGTCGGTGGTGGACTCCGGCCGTGCCTTCGCCGAGACCGTCACCCGCTTCCCCTGCCCGGACGGTGCCAAGAAGGGCGACTGCACCATCGACTGACCCCCGGCAGGTCCGCCGCTCCGGCGCCCGCCGCGGACCCGTCGACGAACGCACCACCGTGGCGCCCCCCACTCGACCGCCCCTCGCCCTCCTCCGCGCACGCTCCCCGTGTCAGCGCGGCACGAGGACGGCGACGTGCGACCCGAACGCCATCGCCAGCCGTCCGTCCGGGGCGGCGGCGAGCGCCTGCACGGGCTCGGGCAGCACGCGGTCGGCGCCGGCCCTGCGGCCGGTGAGCGGATCGAGGAACCGCACCGCACATTCCTCGCGAACGGCCGCCACTGGCCGTCCCCCTGCCGTCCCGACCAGCACCGCCGTGGCCGCGGACGGCGCCGCGGAGATCTCCGCACGGCCGATCTCCGCCATCCCCGCCAGGTCCCACAGCCGCAGCGTGCCGTCGCGCGCCGTGCTCGCGGCGACCGGTGTCCCGTCGAGCACCACCGTGGACACCGAGGTCACCCAGTCGGTGTGGCCGGTCAGCGGTCCGCCGACCGGACGGCCGGTGGTCAGGTCCCACACCCGCACCGTCCGGTCCCAGCTGCCGGTGACGGCGACGGCCCGTCCGCCGAGCAGGGTGGTGGCCACGGCCGTGACCCGGCCGGTGTGACCGGTGAGGGGCTCGAACACCGGCTCGCCGGTGGTCAGGTCCCGCACGCCGACGGTGCGGTCGCTGCCTGCGGTGACGAGGACGGGGCGGCCGTCGGGCACCGCCGTGGCCGCGGCCAGCACGCGCCCCTGCGCGCTGTCGTAGGGGCGGTGCACCTCCTCGCCGGTGGCCGGGTCGGCGGTGCGCACCGTGCCGTCCGGGGCGATGCGGACCAGCAGGGTGCGGCCTGCCGTCACGACTGCCGCGAGGACGGCGGCCGCGGCGGGCAGCGGCGCGGCGGCCTGCCGCCCGGTGGCCAGGTCCCAGGTCCGGACGGTGCCGTCGGCAGCCGCGGTGACGGCCACCGGGCGGCCGGCGGCCTCGGCGGGGGGGGGGGGGGCGGCGGACTCGGCGGGGGTGGGGGCGCCACCGGGGGGACCCGGCCCCGGGGGGGGGGCCGGGGGGGGGGGCCCGCCGGGGGG